>NZ_CACSJV010000033.1:0-37527 GCF_902706105.1 Curtobacterium sp. 18060
CACCTTGTCCGCTCGATGCAGCCGACGGATCTCTGCCCACGTGTCCACTGTGATCACCCTCCTAGCGTCAACCAGGGGGTCCATCCCAGTTCGGCGTCAGGGGGTCCGTTCTACTTCGGCATCAACAGACGCCGGCGTCTTGGTCGAGGGCCGCGACATCACGGATGCGCAGGGCTGCGAGTTCAACGACGGCTGGCACGCCTGGGACCGCCCGCAACTCTCTGCATGGTCCGCGGTGCGGTTCTTGCTGCAGCACGTCGACCTCACCCCGGCCGCCGCACGCCGCTAGATAAACGGCGGGGGCGTCCCGGATTCGGAACGCCCCCGCCTCCCTGAGGCGCGGTCCGGACGTCTCGACCCAGACCGCCCACACAGCTTAGAGAGGCACCACGACCATGTACATCACCTACGAACGCCCCACCCACCTCGACGACGAGCAGACCGACCCGCAGGCTCCGGCCGCGGACATGGCTCCCGGCGCGGACGTCGATCCCCGCGTGCCGGTGTGCGGTGCGACGATCTACGACGTCGACGGCACCCGCTGGACCTGCACCCGGCCGCTGCAGCACACCGACGACGAGCACCGGGCCGTGTTCGACCGCTACCACGGCGGCCCCGTCGGACAGATCGCGTTCGCGTGGCAGTACGAGTGGGGCGGCGCCGGCCACGGCCCGTCGTCGACAACACCCATGACGACGGTCACCGTCACCGTGTCGTTCCCGTCGACGGCATGGACGAACGAGCAGCTCCCCGACGCGATCGCCGACGAAGTACGGTCCGCGTTCTGGGAGTGCGACCACGACGACGTCACCGTGACCACCACCGCTACCAGCACCCCGCACCCCGTCACGGGCTGAGCCGCGGGAGGCGGTGACGATGCGCGGCGTGGTGAAAAGCGCCGGGACGACACAGTTCAGGAATGCGCAGCCCACTATCCCTCACGGCTCCCCGTGATTGCATTACCGGTTCAATGCTCCTGGGGATTCCCAGCCCTCCCACTGTTATCGATGCCCCAGCCGTACGTTCGTAAACGTCATGCGTTGGTGCCAAACAATGCGCGTGCATAGGTTGCCAACAGGTTTACCGCCCGGCAGAAAAATAGTAGAAGAATGTGCGGAAAAGGCTACCGCTATTGGTGCCGACGACGTAGAATAGAAGCATGCAACGGGGAGCAGGTCCCCGGCAAACAGACTTTACGAAAAGGTGATTTCGATGAGCATCACGGTGTACACCAAGTCCGGGTTCTGCGGCATGTGCAAGGCCACGGAGCGTGCTCTCGCCTCCGCCGGCATCGAGTACACCGAGCAGCTGCTTGAGGACGTCGACCAGGCGCAGATCGAAGAGTGGAAGACCACCCTCGGCATGAACGCCCCCATCGTCATCACCGACACCACTGCCGGCGCATGGTCCGGGTTCCGCCCCGACAAGATCGACGAACTCGCCTCGAGCGCGGCCGCGTGATGACGATGACCCTCGAACGTCCGACCACCGCCCGCCCCGACGTCATCCAGACGGAAACCCGGGCCGCCGTCGACGAGCTCTACGCCGGCGACACCGTCACCGCCTTCCGCGCCATCGACCAGGCCACCGCCGACCCGACCGAGAACGTCCGCGAATGGGAACTCACCGACGAGCAGCGACAGGTCTACGAGGCCGGCTACATGGTCGGGTTCCAGATGGCCGCCCCGGAACTCATGGCCGAGGTCGCCTCGCTGCGGGCCCGCCTCGAGCAGGCCGAGCACGACGCAGACCGGTACTACGCCGAAATGAGCCGCCGACCCGCCCCCGCGGAACCGTTCGCATCGGACCCGACGTTCGCGGAGATCTCTCAGTTCCGCGGCGAGCACGACCGCGCCGCCCGCCACGAAGCGACGATCGGCCGCATGTTCCCCCAGTACGCCGGCGCCCGGGCATGAGCAGGGACACTGGAACGATGGTGACGAGCGACGACGATGAGTGGCTACGTTCCCGGCCGGAGTCGCGGGAGCAGCAGCGTGCGTCTGCTCGTGCGCGGCCACCGCACATCCGGGTGCACGACGCGGAGCAGTTCCGCCGGGACGTGCTGCAGCACATCGACGCCCTCGCACGCCTCGACGTGACCGCGGCCGAACGCGCCGAGACCGCCGCATGGCGGCACCGCATCGAGGCGGCACCCTCCCACCGGGTGTGGGTCGAGTACCAGCACCCCTCCGCCGACGACCAGGAAGCACCGCGGTGAGTGCCGGACGGAAGCGAGTCCGCGTGCAGGGGTTCGAGATCCCAGCAGGGGAGATCATCGGACTGATCCGCTGGTTCCCCCTCGAGGGGGAGTGGCAGCACGAACTCGTCACCGGCGCCCTCCACGGCCTCACCGCCGACGGCCGAATCGAGCTGATCAACGGCGACGAGCTCCGCGCCTACGACGCCGACACCTGGGCGGTGTGCTCAGCCGTCCCGGAACCGCTCCGCGGTCTCGCGTCCTGATGTCAGCGCAGCCCACCTTCACGTTCGCACGGCAAGCGGAGACACGGGAGCCTCAGCCGTTGGTGCCGGACGTGTTCGCGGCGCCGGCGGATCTCGACGAGCTGGCCGCACCGCCCGCGGACCGCGGTGCGAGTGAGATGCCGATGGGGGAGTTCACGGCGCGGGAGTGGGCGATTTTCCGGCAGGGGCAACGGTGGGGGTACGAGTCGCGGCAGGCGGAGGTTGATGCGGCGTGGAACGCGTTCAACGCTGCGGACTTCGACGCCGACCGGTACTACCGGGCCGCGTACGACCACGACAATCACGACTGCGCCATCCACGCGAACAAGGGCCGCTACCAAGGTGCGTCGATGCGGCTCCTGCACTGGGTGGACCCCGACGACACTGAACCGTCCGACCCTGAGGGTCACGCATGAGTGCTGATCGTGGTGAGGTGTCCGCGGCGGAGGTGGACCGGCGGGTGCAGTTCGCGGACGCTGCGCTCGGTGCTGCAGGCCATCAGGTCACGGACCCGGTACTCCGCGAGTACGTCCGCCGCGCCGCCGCCAAGACCATGACGGTCGACGCCGCACTCGCAGCCGGGCTCGCGCACCTTGACGCCGAACAGGACCGGGGCGGGGCCGATACGTGACCAGGTCGACGTCGACCGCTCCGGAACGATTCTGGTCACACGTGGTCAAGGGGCCGGCGCCGGCGGACTGTTGGATCTGGACCGGCGCGATCGGTGACGACGGGTACGGCCGCTTCTGGGTGCCGCAGCCCGACGGTGGCCAGCGGGCGATGCGCCCACAGCGATGGCTGTACGAGCACCTGACCGGTGTCGCTCTCCTGCCCGAGGTCCTGCTGCTGCACGCCTGTGATGTGCCGTTGTGCGTGCACGTCGACATCGACCTATCGGTGTCGCACCTGGCGGCGGGGACGCATCGGGGGAACATGCTCGAGCGGGTACAACGCGGACGACACCGCAATGGGGCGACCGCGCTCCGCACGGCGGGTATCGCTCGTGCGGAGCGGGTCCGACTGTCGCGTGCGCTTCGGGAGGCGTTCCGCGAGCACGGCTGGGATCCCGCCGCGATCGCCGCGCACAAGACCGGGATCGAGTCGGACACACCGACCCTCTGGTGAACGCAACCCAACCGAGCGAGCTACCCGATGCGCGGGGTGACCGCGTGTGTGGGGCAGTGGTCGGTGTAGCTGGGGGACGTGTCCGCGGTGGACCAGCCGTGGTCGCGGGCGAACGATCGTGCTTCGGCGCGACTGCTGGTGTCGTCTGCTGTTGCGATCGGAATGATGACGCGATCGCAACCGAACGCGTCACAGCTCACGACCACCGCTGCGCGGGCAGCCACAGTCCGCCCGGCTACCTGAGCGGCCGGGCGAACCCGCACCCGGCAGGAGTCACGATCACGCGGCCGCGTCGTCGTCGTACGCGTCGGCTCGTGCGCTGTCATCGACCGCCGGCGATTCGTCCGGCCGCTCAGCAGTGGACGTGGTCATGTCCCGCTTGGGGCGCTTCACTTCGCGCACTGGGAGGCCCAGGCGTTCGGCGACCTCGTCGCGGGTGACCTTGGTGTCGAGCATCTGCCCGATGATGGCGGCGGCCTCCGCGCGGGACGCTGCAACCCGCTGTTCGGTCTCGGCACGGATCGCGGCAATGCGCTCCTCCGCGTCCGCCTCGATACCCGCGACCGCGTCGACGGCGACGAAGTACTCGACGGCTAGCTCTTCGAGCTGCTCCTGCCGGCGACGGAACTCCGCGGCGCGCTGCGCTGCCTGTTCCCGCGCCGCCTTACGTGCGGCGGTCTGCTTCGCTGACTTCCGGTTCTCGGCCATGTCGGTCCCTCCCAATCATCCGCCCGGCCGCCCTGTCGCGACCTAACGGCTACTGCACCGACCGTGAGCGGCCGGAAGCGGACCGGCGTTCGCCGGGCCGTGTTCATCCGAGCCAGAACCGGACTGCGGTTCTGGCTCGGATGCTGCCCTCGACGCACTCCCAACCAGCTGCAACGACAGTCTTCGTTCCTCAGTCGTCGAAGCATCTGGTTTTCGTGGTCTCAACCAGCATCCGCGCTCACTCTAGCTCGCGTGCCAGTTCCCCTCATCCTTCGGTTTACAAGCTGTCACACCATTGGCATTATGAATGAGTGGGGTACTGTTGCGCCATGTCTGCCACCCGGTCCTGCATCGCGGTTGCCGATGCAGTGGTATCGGTGATGTGTCACCAAGGGGTCGTCGAATGACGATGAGCCTGCATGTGCTGTCTACCGGTGACGGCTACACCTACTACACGGCGGAGGTCGCTACCGGCGACGTCCGCCGGGCGCAGGGCCGTGAGATCGGCGACTACTACACCGTCGAGGGGAACCCTCCGGGACAGTGGGTCGGCGGCGGTATCGGACTGCTCGGCATGACCGGCGAGGTCACCGAAGCGCAGATGAAGGCCCTCTTCGGCGAGGGCCTCCACCCGGACGCGGAAGCCATGATCGCGACCGCGATGGAGTCCGGGAAGAGCTTCGAGGACGCGGAGAAGGACGCCCGGCTGGGCCGGGCGCCGCACCGCATGTCGGCGTCGTCGACGAAGCTCGCCGCCGCGATCAAGGAGGCCGAGGACCGCTTCGAACGCACCCGGCACCGCGAGGCGGACGCATCCGAGCGAGCGCAGCTGCGGACCGCTGTCGGCGCGCAGGCGTTTCGCGAGGCGAACGGCCGACCGCCTGCGGACGGGGAGGAACTGGGGAAGTTCATCACCGCCGCGACCCGCTCTGACCGGAACACGGTGTCCGGGATCGACTTGACGTTCTCCCCGCCGAAGTCCGTGTCGATCGCGTGGTCTGCTGCCATCGCGCAGGACGACCACGCCACCGCACGGCTCATCGAGCAGGCCCAGGAGCGCGCGATCGCCGACTCGATCGCGTGGCTGGAGGAGAACGCGATCGCCACCCGCGCCGGCGTGAACGGCGTCCGCCAGCTCGACGTCGAGGGCGGCCTGATCGCGACGAAGTTCCGCCACCACGACTCCCGCTCCGGGGACCCGCAACTCCACGACCACGTCGTCGTCGCGAACCGTGTCCTCGGCTCCGACGGGAAGTGGCGGACCCTCGATTCAAAGCTGCTGCACCGGCAGGCGATGGCCGCCGCGGCGATCCACAACCGTGCCGTCATGGACTACGTCTGCGAGCTCACCGGCGCCACCACCCGCGCCCGCAGTCTGCGCGCAGGGGACCCGCCGGTGGTCGAGCTCGCCGGCGTCAGCGACGACCTGATCGCGGAAGCATCGACCCGGTCCCGCGACTCCCGGAAGGTTGCCGCAGAACTGGAACGCGACTATCGCCGCGACCACGGACGCTCCCCGGACCGCGCCACGAGGCGGAAGATCGCGCAGCAGGCGGTCCTCGCGACCCGTCCGAAGAAGGAGCACATCCGCCCAGTCGCGGAGGTCGCGAAGACCTGGTTCACGGCCGCCCGCCGCACCACCGATCGCCGTCAGCTGGAGGTCGGTGCCCTCCTCGGCCGCGACCTCGGCTCCGACCAGGAGACGCCGTTCGACCCGGAAGACGCCGCCCGCGCCATCCTCGCGAGGGTGTCCGAGGCCCGCTCCACGTGGGGCGTCAACAACGTGCAGATCGCCGCCGAGCAGTGGGTGAACGAGCACCGCGGGATGCCGGGCCTGGACGGCAAGACCGGCGCCGCGGTCATCACGAAGACCGTCATCGACGGCCACTCCATCCGCCTCACACCGCCGCCGGCGCACGGCACATTCCAGCCCGTCGCGATGCGCGACGGCTCCTCCCCGTACGCATCCAAGGGCGCGGTCGTGTTCTCGTCACAGGCCGTGTTCGACGCGGAGCGGATCATCCTCGACGCCGCAAAGGACCGCACCATCGGACCCGTCCGCGCCGAAACGTTCGCGGCTGCGAAGGCGGAGCACGGCGCACACCTCGACGCCGGACAAGCCGCTCTCGCCGCCGCGTTCGCCTGCGACCCGGTCCGCATCATGGTCGGCGTCGGCCCTGCCGGCACCGGGAAGACGACCGCGCTGAAGGTCGCCGCGCGCGCGATCGAAGCCGAAGGCGGCCGCATGATCGGGCTGACCCCGTCCGCTGCCGCGGCGGCTGTCATGTCCGACGCTGTCGGGATCCGCGCGGTGACACTCGACAAGTTCCTCGTCGGCACCACCCTCGAGCAGCTGCTCGAAGCGAAGTCGATCACCGGCGACATCGACCTGCGCCGCGGGGACGTGATCGTGGTCGACGAAGCCGGCATGGCCGGCACCGTGAACCTCGCGAAGGTCGTCCGCATCGCGGAACTCACCGGCGCACACGTCCGGTTTATCGGCGACGACAAACAGCTCGACGCCGTCGCCTCCGGCGGCATGCTCCGCCTCCTCGAGCACGAGGTCGGCGCCACCCACCTCGACGAACTCCACCGATTCAGCAACCGCGACGAAGCCGCCGCCACCCTCCTCCTGCGCGACCCGACCGTCAAGGATCCCTGGGCATGGCACGTCGCCAACAACCGTGTCGTCGGCGGCGACGCCGACCGGATGGCCGACCACGTCTTCAACGGGTGGCAGCAAGACATCGACCAGGGGCTCGACGCTCTCATGGCCGCCCCGACCCGTGTGCAGATCGCCGAGCTCAACGCCCGTGCCCAGGCGTACCGGTTCACTACCGGCGACGTGTCCGGCCGGCGCGGGGCGAAGCTGATGGACGGCTTCGACGCGCACGTGGGCGACCGGATCGTGACGCGGAAGAACGACTACAAGCAGCGCACCCTCCGGGGACGGGAGTTCGTGAAGAACGGCGACCGCTGGACCGTGAAGCACGTGAACCAGGACGGATCCCTTGACGTCGTGCACGCCGGCCACGGCGGCAAGCTCCGCCTCCCCGCCGACTACGTGAACCAGCACACCCAGCTCGGCTACGCCCGCACCACCCACGGGGAGCAGGGCAACACCGGCGACACCATGTGGCAAATCGTCGACGCGTCCACGTCCCGGAACGCCGCCTACGTCGGCGGGACCCGCGGCCGCCACAGCAACACCTTCGCAGTGATCACGGAACCCGGGCAGGACATGCGCGACGTGCTGGCGAAGATCGCCGGCAATGTCGACCCGAACCTCACCGCCCATGAGCAACTCCGCATCGCTCAGCGCGACGCGGATCGCATCGTGACCCTCGCCGATCAGTACGCCGACCTCGCGGGGCAGGCCGACCGGATCCGGTTCACCGCAGCCGCGGAACAAGCGCTCGGCCTCGACGTCACCAACACCCTCGGCGGCGAGGACACCTGGGGTGTCACCGTCACCGCAATGCGCCGCGCGGAGCGGGCCGGGCTCGACCCAGCCGACGCGCTCTACCGGGCATGGGCCGAACGTCCCGTCGACGACGTCGACAACGTCCCAGCAGCGCTCGGCGCACGCATCACTGCCCTCACGAAGCAGTGGGAACAGCAACACCCACAGCCCGCCATCGAGCCGACCGTCCCGAGGTGGATTGCCGACACCGCACCCATCCGCTCGCCCCACCTCCCGCAGGCGTGGCGGGACGAACTCCAGGAACGCCACGACCAGCTCCGCGCCCGCCTCATGGAACGCGGTGAAGCGATCGCCGCCGAGCAGCCTGCATGGGCAGCCCAGCTCGGGGCCGTACCCGCTGAGCCCGACGGGCGAGCGGCGTGGGTGCGGCTCGCCGCGGAAACCGACACCTTCCGCGACCGCCACAACGTCCCCCTCGAGGAAACCAACGCCATCCCCGCCGGTCGACGCGATGAGGGCGTCGGGAAGGATCTGCAGGAACGCGTCGTCGCGTCCCACAAGTCACAGGTGCTCCGTGAGCAGGCAGCGGACCGGAAGGATCGCCTCGCTGCGATCCGCGGCCGCGATTCCGACGCTTCCCGCCGCCGTCGAGAGGCGTGGGAGCGGGCGCATGGCCGACAGGTGAGCTCAGGAGGGCTCCAGGACACTGGCGCCGACCGTGACGCGCTACCCAGTCCGACGCGCGGCAACGAACGTGAGCGCTGAGGTGGTCTCTCCCTGTTGGGCTCCAGAGCGACTGCGTCAACCGTGAAACATTGGGTAGATGCCGCTGATGGTTTGGTGCTACTTCATCCAGACGATTGCAGCCAACGATGCACCCAGAACGTACGCAGTTATGAACCCCCAGGACAGAGTTGCCGCCACTTGCCGTAGCCGTCGGTTCTCGCCCGGGAGACGGCCGACATCGCTGATTCGAAGGAGCAGCTGGGGAGCCGGCGGCACGGGACTTGACCAGACCGCGGCCCACGCCCGCCGACGCCTCATTTTTGCGGCTGGATCTAGCTTGGCCTTCTCTGCAGCCCGCGCAGCCGTGTCCTGGATCGCCTTAATTCTCCGCTGCAGTCGCAGCGAGGACAGTACTAGGAGGACACCGGGGCGTGTTCCGTCGAACCCGCGAAGGGACAGTAGTGGGGCAAGGATCGCCGGTCCGAAGTACAGCGCCACTGATGCCAGCGCCGTCCGGAACACAGCCGACCAAGACCCCTGTTCTGACGCTTGGAAGAACGCGAGCCAGCTCTCACCCGCGTACAAGAAGAGAATCAAGATCGCCATCGCGATCATGCCGACACTCTCTAACACCTCTCTCCGAGCGAGGGAAGCGGTAGCCGCGATGGACGTCCAGCAGACAAAGAGCGTCGCGATGAGCGCGAAGATCGCGGTGGCGACCGAGAGACCCGGCAGAGCGTCTCGCATGAGGAGAAACCAAGCTGTCCAGGAGATGGCTGCTACGAGCAGTACGAGAACGATCGCCCGGCCGGTGATACGTCCTCGGTTGAGGGCGTCGGGTACCTGTGGTACGCGACCGTAAGCTTCTTCAGCTTTACGGAGGGTCTGCTCTTCGAGCTCTCTTCGGAGCTGAGAATCGAGCGGGGCCTCTGACACGACCAACGTTTCAGCGGCGATCGCGGCAAGCACGACACTCGCCCCGATTGGACCGATCGCACGAAAGAGGTCCAATCGTGCCCCCAAACCTCCGTACCAGAACAGGCAGAGGACGGCGAGACCAAACGCCGCAACTCCCGCAGTGAACGCGAGGAAGCCCACCATCTGCCGGCGACCGAGCTCCGCCGGATCTAACTGTTTCGTGACGTCAGTCTCGTTGTTGAGGGAGCGGACACTGACCTGAAGGGCGAACAGGAGCGCACCGAGCAGCGCATACACCGCAAGGATGTTCGAACCGGACGTGGCTTCCACCCGGATTGCGGTCGATGACGTGGTGCCACCGCCGAGACGGGCACTCACGTCATTCCAAGTTGACAGTCCCCAGATGGTCGCAGCGAGGCCCATCGCCGTGAAAGCTTGCCGCCACATCGCTCTACGGACACGATTGATGTGCTCATCGGCTCCCTCGACCAGCAGCCGAGTGCGAGTCTCGACGGTCTCGACGGTCTCGACGGTCTCGACGGTCTCGACGGTCTCGACGGTCTCGACGGTCTCCTCGGTTCCAAGGTGGTGGTTCCGGTTGAGTAAACGAAATATCGATTTCACCCGAGCAACGTATCCAGCTGGACGCGTTGGTGTCGGGTAGATGAAGTCGTGAGACGTACCGAGTTACCTTGCTCGAGCCGGGCACGTCACTACTCGTTGCACGAGGTTGAGCCGCGCACCCTGCCTTCCCCTCCGCATGGTCGGCGCGTATCTCGAAGAAGTTGCGAACGCCGCACTGGCTCCCCCGCGGCGGCGACAGCCGCCGCGCCGATAATCGCCGTTATGTCAGATTTTACATGCGCGGCTGTGTCGATGGTGTTGGCCAGGTTCGATGACGTGGTCCCTCTTTGGAGTGCATCAGGCCCGACACTCGCAGTGCCGTCGGTCCGCGTGCAGTCGGATCGCGGCAGCCCGAGCGGTTGGCGAAGGATGATCCGACCCGAAGCGTTCTGCCCAAGAAAGCGCAGCCTCCGGATTGTGCTCCATCAGCGCCACCCCGTCGCCTCCAATCTGGTGTGCGGCCTCGACATCGCAGCGCAGCTCCAGACGACGCGTGAGCCGGCTCCGCACGAGCCCCGACAGTGGGACGAAGGCAGCCGCGAACCACGCCGCGCTCAACGCCTGGGCGAGAAGGAGGTTCTGCTGATGCGCCACCGCTGCCGTCAGGACGGCCACGAATAGCACGCCCACGATCGCGCCGAGCGCCGGAGCGAGCAGTCGCGCTCCGTCAACCCATCGCTCCCACCGCGGCACGCCCAAGCGAATATGTGCCAGCTCGTGAGCAAGAGTGGCACGGAGGATCCGAGGATCGGGGTACTCAACCGTGCTGATCGCAATCTCCACCCGCCGCAACTCTGGAAGAGTGTGGGCCGTTCCGACGGGGGCGCTGATCGTCGTCACGATGACTTGGAAGTCATCGACGTGCATCGTGGCCGCGATGGGCGCGGCCGTCTCCTCTGCGAGTCGTTGCGCGCTCCCGAGCCGTGTCCTCGGGTCGGTTACGCTTCCCCAGGTCCTCGTTTTGCCCATTCCCGGCACTGTATCGGGGAAGCGGGCGCAATCAATCGGTCGCACCCACCCACCCGGGGACGTTTCGCGGGACAATGGGGACAGAGGAGGGTGAACCGATGGAATCGCGCGTGCTGTACCAGGACATCAAGCCCTACGACATCCCCACGTCCCTCGACGCGCTCTCCGGCCCTGGCAGAGGCGTTCTGACGCTCCCGCTGGACGTCTACTGGGGGCCAGATTCTGACGCAGACCTCGACACTGTCTCGGGTGTGACGAAGGCGTATCAGGCCATCCTCCGCGAGGGCGCATCGGAGATGCAGGAGACGCTGCTGAACCGCGACGTGCTGCTGCGAACCTGGGATGAGCTTCTCCTCCCCGTTCGCGTGCGGTCGCTCTGGGAGTCCCGGTTCCCGGAGCTCACCGCGTGAGCGATGACCGCGCCCTCCAGTTCGAGGTAGCGCAGACGATCCTCCGCGGCGCCGATCAGCACGGGTTCGTCCTCGCCGGATCTGGAGCGATCCGTGAGCACGGCATCGTGGACCGCCTCACTCGCGACGTCGATCTGTTCACCAACCGTTACGACGCGGCCGAGTTCGACCGTGCCGTCGCCGAGGCCAGCACCGTCCTCACGGACGCTGGCTACGTCGTGGAAGAGCGCCGCCGGGCTGAATACTTCGCGCACCTAAACGTCACCGCAGCGGATGGTCGCCAGGTCGACGTCGACTTCGCCTACGACTGGCGCGGTGCGGAACCTGCCCGGCTGCAGGTTGGCCCGGTGCTGTCGGTGGATGACGCCGTGGCGTCGAAGACCAACGCCGTGTACACGCGCCTCGAGGCGCGCGACTTCATCGACCTCGACGCGATCCGGTCCTTCGGCCGGTACACCGACGAGGAACTGCTGCGACTCGTCGCGGACCGGGACGACGGATTCGACCGGGCGATGTTCGCCCAGCAGCTGCAGCAGGTCGACCGAATCCGCGATGACCGGTTCGCCGCATACGGGCTCGACTGCGACGCCGCGGCCGCCATGCGGGCCCGCACCACCCGGTGGGCGGCGGAGCTTGCCGAGGGTGGCGAGCCGCCAGCGCCGACGTCGCTGCCGGCCGCAACGCGGACGACGACGCTCGCTGCGATCCGTGGCCACCGGGAGCCCGACGTTCAGGCACGCCGGGACTCGTGGGAGCAGGCCCACGGACGACCGATGCGGTCCGGCACCGGGTCGTCGACGCCGGCACGTGATCTGCCCCCCTCGGCAGCACCGGGTCGTGCGGTCGATCGAGACCGCTGACACATGAGGACGGGCCCACGCAGATGCGTGGGCCCGTCCTCATGGTGGGGCTATTGTGCTGGCGGCCTCGCCAGCGTGATCGCGTTGACCTGCTGACGGTCGCCACGGACCACCCGAAGGCGTTCCCGCTGGTGGCGACCCGCCACCCTGCAGCCCCTTGGCTCCGCCCGCCGCTGCGGAGCGTCGAGGTCGTCAACACGTTCCTGACCGCGCTGACGGGGAACGGCTTCACGGACGCCCAGGCGGTCAACGCGTACCGAGCGTTCAGCAGCTTCCTGCTCGGCCAGCTCCTCCTGCAGTCAGTGGTCAGCGGTGCCGAAGCAGGCCCAGCCGAGGAACCGCTCGACGAAGGAGGCGCCGCCATCCCCGAGGGCGACGGCAACACGTCCCTCGACGTCGCACCGGAGGTCCGCCGACTCCGCACGTTGTTGAGCGAGGACCGCAGCGACGAGGAGTTCGAGGTCTCACTCGAGGCACTCCTCGACCGACTGGACCGCGAACTGTCGCAATGACCCGCGATCGCGGTCCGGCGACGCGGCCGTCAGACGTGGGCGTCGAGGTGCCCACCCCACACCTTGTACGTGTCGCGGTACCGGTGCTCGTCCGACTCGGGCCGCCACACCGACCGCGTCAGCTCGTCCGGGAACCCGACTGCGCGCACCCGTGGACAGGCTTCAACGACGAGTCGAGTCCGCGCATTGAGGCGACGACCGTGCACCCCGGCTGCGAGCCGAGCCGGCCGGGACAGACTCCCGGCATTGTCCAGGGGTGGGATCTCACCGATGAGAACCTCGGCACCGGCGGGCAACACCTCAGTCAGCGCATCGACCGTGTCACGGAGCTGCCGCTCCCATGAGCTCGCCGGGATGACCCGGAGAGCATCTGTGATGCCGATCATCACGACGACAACGTCACACTCTTCCAAGTACTCCCGGTGGGCGGCGACCAGAGATGGAAGCTCACGGATACTTGCTGAGACTGCGGGGATCATCCTCCAGGAGACACCCCGCTTGGTTCGTGCAGCTCGGTATCGCGAGAAAAACGCGGGGAGGGAGAGCTCGTGGGTGCGGACGCCGAGCGACAGTTCACCCCGCTCGCCGAGAAACACCACCCGCTCCGCATCCGTGCCGCGAACGGCGCCGTTCATCGCATCATCGGGGTAGAAGTCGCCGCTGGCGTCGAGACGTCGGAACACGAACTCGACGAACCGTGCGGCTCGCGACGGGAGCGTGAACGCCGTTCGGCGGAGAGGCTTCATTCGGGACACTGGACCACCTCTGTTGGGCAAGTAAACCGGAGCCGCGGGTGGCGCTAGACCGTCTCGGAGCCGAACGGGTTCCCCACCGTCGATATCGCAACCCCCGTCACCGGCAGCACGTCCAGAAACGGGGCGCAGAGGTCATCGTCGGCATCCCTGCCGTGCAGGGAAGCGACAGCCACTGCGAGATCGTTACCATCCATCAGCCGCACCCGTCCGGGATGCAGGCAACAGCGACCGAACCTACACAGCACCACCCCCGAGAGTTTCACCAGCGCGGGGTCCGGGCACTGAATGTTGCTCCGACCGTAGCGCCTTCAGTGCGTCGGCGACAGACGCGCGGAACACAGCGACATTGTTGCGCCCGGGCTGCTTCGGTCCTATCGTGAGCAGCAGCAGCTGCCCCTGCCCTGGCCGCCGGAACCGCCACACTCCGATGACAACCAGGGATCACGTGAGCACGATGCAGCATCCTCCGCACAGATCGCCACCGCACCCTGTACCGGGCGGTCGCGACCCTGATCCCGTACCCGCCCGGCAGCTCGACCCCGGGACCGGACTCGAGGAAGAACGATGGATACGTCGAGAGCAGGATCGTACTGTACACGACGTCCGGTAGCCGTTGCCGAACGGGACAGGCATCCCGCGAGGTGTTCGGATATCGGATGCCGGCACCCATGACGCTGATTGCCAGCGGTGAGGTCGATCATCATGACCGGTCGCCGCCACAAAGTCGTACGCTCAGCGCGTGGATACTCGACTCAGCTCCGGGTGCACGGACCACCCTGGCTATGGGCTTGTGCACTGGACGGCCCGAGAACTGATGCTGCCGGACGGCAGTGCGTTCGCAACCGTCCTTGACACCGCGACGGACAGTGAGGGCATACCCCTCAGCGAAGCGGGCCGCAGCGAACTCATCTTCTGGGAGAGCATGACCGCGTAGCGATCCGCGACCGGACAGGGTCCGGTATGGCGTCACGCATATGACCGAGACGAAGCAGCGCAGCCCCTCGAACGGCTCGTCGGCAAGCCCCTCCCCCGGCTCGTATGGGCGTGGGCGGTTCTAGCCGTCATCTGGATCGTCATCCCCATCATGGAGCCGACCGGGCTTCACATCTTCGTTGCGGTCGCGTGGACGGTCCTCGCCGCCGTCGAGCTTATCTCCGCCTACTACGCCCGCCGACACGAGCGGAACCGCGGTCAGTAGCCGATCCCTGACCGGTCTAGCTACGAGACCAGGTGCTGCACGATTAAGCCGCCCCCATTGAGTCGAACTTCCGCCAGGGCGTCGTTCACGAGTGGCATCTGCGGCGGTTGGTGTCCGGTGTCGAAATCGAGGAGTAGCGGCACGTCGAGGTCGCCCAGCGCCCGTCGCACGGCTTCTTCCTGGGTCAGTTCGTGCATCGGCCGCGCCGTCGGAGCGGCCGATCAAAACACCATTCGCGTCGTCAAACCAGCCCGCGAGGCGCAGCGCGGTAAGCATCCGAACCACGCCGACACGACGCGGCAAAGCCGCGCTTTCTCGCTGCGGTGCTTCAGTACGCCACCGGGGTGGTGCCACCTGACGCGGAGGTTCGCCGCGGGCGGGCAACGCTCGTGGGGAGCTGTAGGCCTTGCGCGAGCCGTTATTCGCGGAGTTCGGGTGGCGAGGATACTCGGACGGCGACCGAACCGGCACCGTCCAGTGTGACGAGCGTTTCAGGTCCGCGCACCCCACCGGATGAGGAAGTTTGGTCCCTCAAGACGTCTCCGGGTGCGTCGGCTGGTTCTGTCCCGATCCACGGTAGGGATGACCATCGCGTTGCTGCGCTCTCGCTGCACGGGGGTGGTCGCCAGAAGCGATGGGAAGGGCATCAGCTCGCATCGAGGCGACGGCGAGTGTGCCCGTCCGGAAGCCGATCAACAGCTGACCGTCAGGTCAGGAGTCGAACCGCTCGACGCAGGCGTTCGAGGTACTCCTCGCGTGTGGAGACCTGGTGGATCAACCCAACCGACACGCTGTTCAGGGTCTCCGCGATCACCGCACCGTTCGGTGCATCGCCGCTCACGGCGGCTTCGAGAAGCCCTGCGAACCGAGCCGGTGCCGCTCGGGCGACGTCGTCGAGGAGGTCAGGGTTGTCGGCGATGACGGTCGGTACGTACCGCACCATCGGGCCGACGTACCGCCCTGCCCAGCGGTCGAACGCGGACACGAGGCGGTCCCGGAACGGCCTCGTGTCGTCGGCGAGGATCTCCTCGACGGCGTCGAGGTCCGCCACCAGCACGTGTGACACGGCCTCGCGGAACAGGGCCTCCTTGGATTCGAACAAGAAGTACAGGCCCGGCCGCGAAATCCGCGCTGCTCTGGCGATCGCCTCCATGGATGCACCTCGGTAGCCCACACGGGCGAACGTCTCGAGCGCGGACTCCATCACGGCGCGTCGACGGCGGCCGTCCGTCCGGATCAGATCAGGGGACATGCAAGCAGACTAGCTGAGACTGTACCAACTAGACAGAGCCCGTCTTCTCCGTATAGTGAACGTCATGACTTCACCGCTGATCACCACCCGGTTTACCGCGAGCAACACCGCGGCCGACGTCGTCGAGGGCGTCGACCTGCACGAGGTCCGTGCCGTCGTCACGGGCGCGTCCTCCGGGATCGGCATCGAGACCGCCCGTGCACTCTCAGCCGCAGGCGCATCCGTCACGATCGCGGTCCGCAACCCCACCGCCGGGCAACACGTCGCGGACATGGTGGAGGCATCGACGTCGCGTCGTCCGGACGTCGCCCGGCTCGACCTGGCGGACGTCACGTCCGTCTCGGGCTTCGTCGACGCCTGGAACGGGCCGCTGCACCTGCTGGTCAACAACGCTGGGCTCGTCACGGCCGGGCTCGAGCGCACCATGACCGGACGGGAGCTGCAGTTCGCCACGAACCACCTCGGGCACCACGCCCTCGCCACAGGCCTGCACCGGGCCCTCGCAGCCGGCGCTGCGGAACGGGGCGAAGCCCGCGTGGTGGCACTGTCCTCCACCGCGCACATGCGTGCGGGCATCGACTTCGACGACATCGACTTCCAACGCCGCGACTACGACCCCCAGGTCGCGTACGCGCAGTCGAAGACCGCGAACTCGCTCTTCGCCGTCGAGGCCACGCGGAGATGGGTGGACGAGGGCATCACCGCGAACGCCATCAACCCCGGCGGGATCGCGACCGGACTGCAGCGCAACTTCACCGCGGAGCAGAAAGCATCCCTCGACGCTGCCCGGGCTGCAGGCGTCTTCCGCTACAAGACCGTCGAACAGGGAGCGGCAACCACGATGGTCGCCGCGGTCTCGGAGGAGTTCGCCCACACCGGCGGCCACTACCTCGACGATTGCCAGGAGGCCTACACCGTTGCCGACGACGCCGCACTCGCGGACCACCCGCACGGAGTGAAGGCCTGGGCACTCGACCCCGCACTCGCAGAACGGCTCTGGTCCGTTTCCGACGAACTCCTCAGGCGCTGACCCGGTTCACCGCGACGGTGTCGATGACGACCCGGAGATGATGTCGTCGCTCCAACTGCGGATGAAATCGGCTTGGTCGCTCGTCAGCCGGTCGATGAAGAGCTCGGAAACGTTCTGCTCGTGAACACGCAGCGCTTGCCGCAGTGCGTCCCGACCGCCCGCGCTCAGTGCCACGGCGGTGCGGCGGCCGGGAGCACCGTTCTCGATCCGGGTCGTCAACCCGCGATTCTCCATGCGTGTCAGGAGATGTGAGACCCGGCTCTTCTCCCACCGGAGCGCCGCTGCGAGCTCGACGACGCGAACCGTCGTCTCAGGGGCATCCCCGAGAGTGCGAAGGATGCTGAACTCAGCCTTCGACACGCCAGCTCCGGAGCGAAGTGCAGCGTCCAGGCGCTCGATGAGCAGGCGATGCGCCTCCATCCAGGCATGCCAGAGTTCCCAATCCGCTGCCGTCAGGGAACGAGTGACCATGCACCCACTCTAGGCCCCAGAGTTGATGCATCAACTCTTCTCCCCTTAGAGTTGACGCATCAACTCTGAAAGGTGGGCTTCCATGGCTCTTCGCATCGGCATCGTCCTCGGCAGCACCCGTCCCGGACGTCGCGGTGCTCGGCTCGCGTCCTGGGTCCTCGATGCGGCACGGCGACACGGTGGCGCCGAGTTCGAACTCGTTGATCTCGCGGACCACGCACTCGGCAACCTCGACGAACCCGGCAACCCGACCCTGGCGCAGTACACCCACGACCACACACGCGACTGGTCGGCCGTGGTCGCCAGCTTCGACGGCTTCGTGTTCGTCGTCCCGGAGTACAACCACTCGTTCCCCGGCGCGTTGAAGAACGCAATCGACTACGTCTACAGGGAATGGAACGACAAGGCGGCTGGCATCATCAGCTACGGCGGGTGGGCAGCTGGAGTCCGTGCCGCTGAGGCCCTCCGGCTCGTCCTCGCCGAGGTCCAGATCGCGACCGTCCGCGCGCAACCAGCCGTCAACACCCACCAGGGCTTCGAAACCGACGAGTACATCCCGTCGGCAGGGATCGAACCGCTGGTCAGGACAATGCTCGACCAGGTCCTGTCATGGGCCGGCGCGCTCCGAACGATCCGAGGGAACCCGGTCACCCCAGCGGGATAGGGAGGAGCTGATAGCGCACCGGTTTCAGGGCAGGAGCATCTCCGGCGTCGCGACCGGAACCGCTTATCGCCTTCCTGCCCACGCTTGCCGCTCGGGCGCTGCGAGATCTGAAACGACGGAGGATGTCGTGTCGAAGATCTTGGTCGCGCGATTGTCGGTGGTGTACTCCGGCCAACCTGGGTCGCCGGTCTTCGCGAAGTCGACCCAGGCGCGGTGCATGTTCACCGCGAGGCCGGACGGTCCGTCGTCGCCAACGAGCAGGCGCGCAGTAGCGAGATCGTCGAACACGAACGGCACGTCCAGCCCGTGACCTGCGCCAAGTCCAGCGGGAAGGAGTGGGGTCTCCCAGTGCAACTCGCTGACGAACGTGGAAGCGCTTCTTCGTGCTTCGGCGAGACTCAGCACCGGCATGCGGAACGCCCAGTCAGTCCAGAGCGCCTCAGCGAGTGCGACCGACGTCGTCAGTCGCCGCCCCCGACGGTACGCATCGATGACGGAGTCGTCTGCGCCGAGGAGATCGGCAAGGCGATCGACCGCGGCGTCCGTGTCGAGGCCGAGCGCCGACACGAAACTGATCGTCTCGTTCCGGACGGTACCAACCAGGAGCGGAACCGTCGAGCGAGTCGCCGAAGCGAACACCGGGTCGGGGAGGGACTCTGTGCCGGTGACCGCCCGGAACGGACTGATCGTGAAAGTGTGCGCACCCCAGCGGGCTGTGTCGAGCCAGTCGCGAGAGATCGGCATCACCCCGGCGATCGTCTCCTGAAGCGATAGCGCGGCGAACGCGTCCACGGTCGGTTCGATGCCGAGGAGTTCGGCGGTCCGAGCCATCACGGCGTGCGCGTGGTCCGGCGACGCGTCGGCACGTGGTGAGCCGCTCTCGGCGATCGCTCGGCGGAACAGTCCCCGCGCGGCGGGCATAGCCATGAGTGTCAGGACGCTGACCGCACCCCCGGACTCGCCGAAGACGGTCACGTCGTCAGGGTTCCCACCGAACGCCGCCACGTTGTCCCGGACCCAGGTCAGGCCCGCGATCTGATCGCGCAGGCCACGGTTGTCGGTGGTGCCGTCGAAGTGGGCGAATCCGTCGATGCCGAGCCGGTAGTTGATCGAGACGTAGACCACGCCGTCGCGCGCGAAGGTGCTGCCGTCGTAGGCCGGTGCGGTACTGCCGCCGGAGACGTAGCCGCCGCCGTGGATCCACACCATCACCGGCAGACCCGCGGAACCGGGCTCGGGACTCCAGACGTTCAGGGTGAGGCAGTCCTCGCCTATCGTCGACGGGTTGAAGTAGTTGTCAAGCGGGTCGTCAGGATCGAGGAGTTGTGGTGCCCCGGGGCCAGCTTCGAGGGTGTCACGGACACCGTCCCACGGTTCGACCGGTTGCGGTGCGTCGAACCGGTTCGCACCGAACGGTGGAGCGGCGAATGGGATGCCGAGGAATCTCGAGATCCCGTCACCGCGCGCTCCCCGGACGACGCCGGTCGTCGTGCGGACGAGGACTTCGCGTGCGTCGTTGTCAGTCATGATGTGCACTCTCGATCGTGAGCCAGTAGAAACCCTGCGTGCCGAGGGTCAGGGACAGTCCGCCGGATCCCGAAACCGCCGGGAACGCGGCGCCGGAGAAGACGTCGCGCAGCGTCGCCCCCTCGTCGCCGGGCAGCTGGACCTCGACGGCGACCGGTGCGTGCGCGAAGGAGAAGACGCAGAGCACGCGGTGCTCGTGGACGGTGCCGTCCTTGCGGACCTCGCGATGACTGCGCACATAGGCGAGGACCGATTCGTGGTCGGTGCGGAGCACCCGCAGGTCGCCGAGGGTGAGTGCCGCGTTCGCTCGGCGCACGTGCAGCATGTTCCGGACCCAGTGCAGCAGCGAGCGGGACTGCGCGAGCTGCGCTTCCACGTTCACGTGGTGCCCGTTGAACACCAGCGACTGCACGACGGGCAGGTACAGCTTGCCGGGGTCTGCGGTCGAGAACCCGGCGTTCCGGTCGGGTGTCCACTGCATCGGCGTGCGCGAAGCGTCGCGGTCGTCGAGCCAAATGTTGTCCCCCATGCCGATCTCGTCGCCGTAGTACAGGAACGGGGAGCCGCCGAGGGAGAGCAGCAGCGCGTGGGCGAGCTCAATCTCGGAACGGGCGTTGTCGAGCAGGCTCGCGAGTCGACGACGGATGCCGAGGTTGATCCGCATCCGCGGGTCGTAGGCATACCAGCCATACATGGCTTGCCGGTACTCCTCGCTCACCATCTCGAGGGAGAGTTCGTCGTGGTTGCGGAGAAAGACACCCCACGCAGCGTCGTCGGGGATGTCTGTCTGCTCTTCGAGGACCTCGACGAGTTCCCGTGCGTCCTGCGACCGGAGTGCGTAGAAGATGCGGGGCATGACGGGGAAGTCGAACGCCATGTGGCACTCGGGTTCGTCGGCCGTGCCCATGAACGCGGCGGTCTCGGCCGGCCACTGGTTGGCTTCGGCGATCATCACCCGGCCGGGGTATTCGTCGTCGAGCATCGTGCGCAGCCGCTTGAGGAACTCGTGGGTCGGCGGTTCGCTCTCCCCGTTGCCGTCTTCGGATGCGTAGAGGTACGGGACGGCGTCGAGGCGGAACCCGTCGACGCCTGTCTCCAGCCAGAATCGGACGACGTCGAAGATCGCGGCATGCACTGCCGGGTTGTCGTAGTTCAGGTCGGGCTGGTGGCTGAAGAAGCGGTGGAAGTAGAACTGCCGTCGCTCGGAGTCGAACGCCCAGTTGCTGTCCTCGGCGTCCGGGAAGATCCGTCGGACGTGTGGGTAGCCCTCGTCGGTATCCCGCCAGACGTAGAAGTCGCCGTACGGGCCGTCCGGGTCGGTCCGCGACTGCTGGAACCAGGCGTGCTGGTCGGAGGTGTGGTTCAGCACCAGGTCGATCACCACCCGCATGTTGCGCTCGTGCGCTTTGGCGACGAGTTCCCGGAAATCGTCGATCGTGCCGAACTCCGGAAGGACGGAGGTGTAGTCCGCGACGTCGTAGCCGCCATCGCGGAGCGGGGAGGCGAAGAACGGCGGCAGCCAGAGCGCGTCGATGCCGAGCCACTGCAGATAGTCGAGTTTGGAGATAAGCCCCTGGAGGTCGCCGGTGCCGTCACCGTTACTGTCGGCGAACGAACGCACCATGACTTCGTAGAAGACGGCACGTTTATGCCATTCGACATCCAGTTCGAGCCCGGGTGATGGCGTGGGGTACTGCAGGGTCATTCGTGTCCTTGGGAGGTGGAGGTGATGGTCGTCCAGGCGACAGCCGGGGTTAGCGGACGCCCTTGATCGGGAGCACTGCGAGGGCGCCCGCAACGCCGAAGACGATGGCGGCGGTGAACAGTGCCGTGTAGTTGTCGCCGGCCCCACCGACCGCCAGAAGCGGGACCGCGGCGATCGGGACGAGCAGCTGCGGCAGTTGATACGACAGCGAGACGATGCCCATGTCCTTGCCGGCGTCGCCGAATGTGGGCAGCACCTCAGTCATTAGGGCGACGTCGACGGACACGAAAGCGCCTTGGGCGGCGCCCACGATGACGAGCGCCACGATGAAGATGTGCAGGTCGGGAGCGCACACCGCGACGATCAGACCGACTGCGGACAGTAACGCTGACGTCCACACGATGGGCTTCCGCCGGCCGGTGCGGTCCGACAGCCAGCCGAACAGGATCGTCGTTCCGATGCTGGCGCCGGTGAAGAACACCAGCACCGTCGCCAGGACGCCGGAAGCCTGCTCCTTCGGGACGTTCAGACGATCGATGATGAAGAACAGCAGGTAGGTGGTCACCGAGACGATGGACATGGTCACGAGCAGCCGGCATGCCCACGCCCAGAAGAAGTCGCGGTACTTGGTGGGGTCCAGCCAGTAGGTCGACAGGACGTCCGCCCAGCGCCATGGTTCCGGGCGTTCGGTCCGGACGATGTCGTGGAGCCGGAAGTACACGAGGCTGCAGAGCACGAACGCAATGGCGCCCGGAACGGCGAACCAGCTCCACTGTTGGTCATTGGGAAGCGACGCCACGATCGCCGCGCCGAAGATCGTGGCGAGAGCGCTGGCGGCGCTGACCGCGGCGGAGACACGGGCGCGGGTCCTGGTGGGGATCTGGTCGGCGAGGAGCGCGTGGATGGCTGCGTTCGTCGCTCCGTACCCGATCTGCCCGACGACCCATCCGAGGACGAATCCCCAGAGGGACGTCGAGACCGCGAGCACCGCGATGCCGGCGGAGCCGAGGACGGCGCCTCCGAGGATCCATGGTCGCCGCTTCCCGAGTCGGGACATCGTGCGGTCGCTCAGCCGGCCGAACAGCGGCGTGATGATCATGACGGCGACGCCTCCGACGGCCGAGACGATTGAGAGGTTGACCGCCTTCGTGTTGTCGTCGAGGAAGGCGAGGGCCTTCGGGATCGCGGCACCGTTGATGGAGCCCGCGAGTAGGGCGATCCCGAACCAGGACAGCACGAACAGGGTCATGAACCCGCGGCGCTGTGGGGATCCGGGGACCGCGTCCATGTCGACTACGCCGACGGGTTCGTCGATGCCGGTGGTGGGTGGGAGCGCAGACATCGTCGTCTCTTTCCGTGTGAGCTGGTGAGGGAACAGGCCGCGGCGCGGGATTGGCGCTGCTAGGGGTGCGTCTGTCTCAGTTGGTGGTGCGGTACGCCGTCGCGAGCTCTTCGGCGTGCCGCGCCTGCCACTCGCGGGCGCCAGGCATCTGGGCTGTAAGCCCGAGTGATGAGTGCAGCTGGCCGTCACCGATGTCGAGCACGACCGGGACGTTCGCCGCGCGGAGCCGTTCCGTGAGGAGGATCCCTCCGTCGCGGAGGGGGTCGTATCGGGCGACGGCAATGCGGGTCGGAGGCATGCGGTCGAAACGTGGAGCGTCGATGGCCGAGGCGTAGGCGTCCGCGGCGCCGTCTTGTCCGAGGTAGAGGGCGATGAGGCCGTCGAAGTCGTCGAGCCCGAATCCGGTCGCGTATTCGTCGGCGGACGGCCCGATGGGGCGCATCGCTGCGACGGGGACCTCGAGGTCGAGGTAAAGCAGCGGCGGCGCGGCGGTGTCCTGGAGTCTGAGCGCGGTGCTCACTGCGATCGCGGCACCGGCGGAGTTCCCACCGAGTCCGAGGCGCTGCGCGTCGATGCCGAGACGGTCGGCGCCATCTCGCAGCGCGGCGAGGGCGGCGATCGTGTCTTCGACCTGTGCGGGGTACGGGTGTTCTGGCGCGAGACGGTAGTCGAGCGCGAGCAGCTGCACGCCGCTCGCCAGAGCGAGGGCTGCGCAGAGCCGATCGGCAAGCATCTCGTCGACGGCTCCACCAGTGAACCCACCGCCGTGCAGCCACAGCTGGCTCGGTGCTCGGTCCGGCGCGGACGCCGGGCGATACCGGCGGACGCGAATTGCCGACGCTGACGTCGCGAGGGTGAAGTCCTCGATGTCCACGCCGTCCGGGACGGGCAGGGTGAAGTCGACGGCGATTGAGTCGGACAGTCGACGCTGCGCTGTGCGGCGGCGCTCGGGGTCGGCGCTTTCCAGGTCGGGCAGCGTCTCGCTGAGCTCCGTGACGCGGCCGATCCACCGAGACACTGCCGGGTCGACGGGGAGGTCGCGCAGCGCGGTCAAGAGATACCGTCCGAGAAGACAGACGGGTACGCCACGGCGTCGTCGTGCAGCGTGCGCAGGGTCGCGACGATGTCTCGGTGCAGGTGATCGGCTGCCGGGACCTCGTGCCGAACGCCGATCGACGAGTGGGTCATACCGATCAGGCGCATGCCGGTGACCGGGACGCCGGCTTCGCTGAGAGCACGGACGTAGGCTTCACCGTCACCGCGCAGGGGGTCAGTCTCGGACGTGTAGATCACCGTCGGTGGAAGCCCGCGGAGCGAGGGCGCGAGCAGCGGCGACGCGGACGGGAGGGACGCCGAGTGCCCGCCGAGGTACTTGCGTCCGAGCGCTCGGACGAGCCGCTTCAGCAGCAGCCCCGGTGCACCGACCTTGAGGTCGTGCGTGTCGAGGTGGCCGCCCGTCAGGTCGAGGACCGGCACTTCGAGCATCTGCAGACGGACGGGGCGGTTGCCGCGGTCCCGGTTCATGAGCGCTGTCGCCGCCGCGAGGTTCGCACCGGAGGACGCGCCGCCGATTGCCATCCGAGCGGGGTCGCCGCCGAGCTCGCTGGCGTGCTCGGCTGCCCATTCGAACACCGACCAGCACTGTTCGGGCTGTGCCGGGAAGGTGACCTCAGGTGACAGCGAATACTCCCCCGCCACGACGATCACCTCCGCGTCAGCCGCACGCTGGCGGTAGATCGCATCCCACGACACCCAGTCGATGTCGGCGACCTCGAACCCGCCGCCGAAGAAGTACACCAGCACCGGAAGCGCGGTCGCCCCCGGCTCCGGACGGACAGACGTCGGCCAGTAGACACGGAGCCGGGTGTCGGGGTGCCCGTCGACGGCGATCGTGTGCGTCTCGTTCGCGACCGCAGGGCCGACGATGCCCAACTCACCGCTCATCGCAGTGTCGAAATCACGCGCATGTCGTTGCTTGCCCTGAGCGTCCTTCGGCGGTCTCGACGCCAGGGGCGACAACCGGGCCTCAACGGCTCGGACGAACGCATCGGTACGGGGCTTTGCAAACATCATCCTTGACGACCTCCATCAATCTGGCACTAGTGTCACGTAATCGAAGAACTTCGATGAACTCTTTCGATACGGAGGTGTCGCCTCGGATGACCAGTGGACGGATCACGATCTACGACGTCGCAGAGCGTGCCGGAGTGAGCATTTCGACGGTGTCGCTCGCGATCAATGCACCACATCGGGTACGTGAGGACACCCGGAGGCGGGTGATCGCCGCTGCCGGCGCCCTCGGCTACCGGTCCGGTGCGACGACGAACGGGGCGAACGCCGGGGTGCGTGTCGCAGTCGCCGCACCGTTCAGCAGCTACCCGTCGTACTTTCGCCGGTTCGCCGGGATGCTCGCCGACGTCCGGAACACCGCGGTGGAACTGACGGTGCACGACCTCGATTCGGCCGCTGCGGCCGCGTCGCCGCTCCTCGATGCGCTTCCTGCGCGCCGAGGCGTCGACGGGCTCATCGTGATGGGCGTGCCGCTTGGAAGCGCTGCGCTCCGGGCCAGCCGGGACGCCGCAATGCCGCTCGTGTTCGTCGACGTCCAACGGGCCAAGACATCACGGCGCGACGTCCCCACCGTCCTTGTCGATGACCGGGAGGGTGGCCGCCTGGTCGGAGCCCACCTCAGCTCGCAAGGTCACACGCGCGCGGTGTTCCTGCACGAACCGCAGGCGTCTGGGGCGTACATCTCCGCGGGTATGCTCCGGGCGGCGGGCCTCACCGAATCCGTGGACGTCGTCGATGCGCCCGTCCCCTCGGACCGTGCGCTCGTTGAGACGCTCGAATCAACACTCCGTGGGCGCGGCGCACCGACCGCGGTCGTGGCCAACCACGACGACCTGGCGTCCCGCGCATGCCGTGTTCTCGCGGCGATTGGCGTCCGTGTGCCGGACGACGTCGCCGTGGTTGGGTTCGACGACGGCCCCTTAGCGGCGGGGCTTGACCTGACGACGGTCGCGCAACCGTTCGAGGAGACCGGCCGGGCGGCACTCGGCTTGGTGCTCAGCGAGATTTCCGGCGCAAGCCGCTCGGTGCGGCGAATCGTGCTGCAGCCTTCGCTCGTGATCCGGAGGAGCGCCTGAGCCGAGTGCACCGCTCGCCCAACTCGAGCCCGCTGGAGTCGTATCGTGCTTCCGGCCCCGTCCCGGTAATCGGCGATGACGGTGTCTACCTGACGCAGCGTGAGCTCGGCGCCGATGAATCGCAACTCTGCGTGGCGGGTCAGGCGAAGGCTGCCCGCGTCAGTGTCGACACGGCCCTGTTGCGGGGGCCAGGCTGTACAGCAGTCTTGGGGAGCATGCGGCGACTCAGCGACGCTGGGGGCCGACGAGCACAGACCAGACGGGTTGGCGTACAAGTCGCCCGCAGGGGTCACGGCCCGATGCGGAGTCCGGTGAGGTGGATGTGGAGGAATCGTCGCCATCCTGGGTCGTCAGGGATCCTGGCAATCACGGCGCGGAGGGCGATGATCAACGCCTTGACGTCCTCCGCGATCACGGTAGGGCCGAGCGCGCCGCCATCAACCGCATGGAGGGTGAGCTGTCGCACCTTCTCGCCGGTACGCGCGGCGACGTCATCGTCGGCGGCCCGATCCACCAGTGCTGCAGCGAACCGATGGTTCTCCGCCGTGATGACCCCCACGAACTCCAGAAATTCTTCGAGCCCCGAGTCAGGATTCGGGTTCTGGAGCGCCCGTGCTGCGGCGTCATCCAGTTCCACGGCAAACAGCCGTGCGATCGCATCGAGCAGCATCTCTTTCCCGGGGAAGCGCCGGTAGATCGTCCCGACTCCGAGACCCGCGCGGGCAGCGATGGATTCCATGCTGGCCTGTGGCCCCTGCTCCGCGAACACCGCTCGTGCGGCCGCGACCACGATCGCGTCGTTGCGCACCGCATCCTTGCGAGGGCCGCGCAGACTCGCGGCCGAAGAATCTGCACTCTCGTTCATGCGTCCATCCTAGCAAAGTGGAATCTAGCTTCCGCTTGCGTGTAAGGTGAACCTATATTCCGTTTTCAAGAGGAGATTGACCATGAGTCTCACCATGGGTTGGCAGAGCCAGGACCCCAACAGCAACACCATGACCCGCGTGCAGATCGAGCGGCGCGAGCTGAATGCCGACGACGTCGCGGTCCGAATCGACTACTGCGGTGTCTGCCATAGCGACCTCCATCGCATCCACGGGATGCTCGGGGAGAAGGACCTCGTACCCGGACACGAGTTCACCGGCGTCATCACCGCCACTGGCACGAGCGTGACCAAGTTCGCCGTCGGCGACGCCGTCGCGGTCGGCACCATCATCAATTCCTGTGGTCAGTGCGCAATGTGCCAGATCGGACAGGAGAACTTCTGCCTCACGGGGGCGACCACCACCTATGGTGGGAAGGGGAATCTCAAGGGCGGCTACAGCCGCGAGTACGTGCTGACGGAGAAGTTCGCCTTCCCCATTCCAGAGGGACTCGACCCGGTTGCCGCCGGCCCGCTGATGTGCGCCGGCATCTCCGTTTGGGAGCCGATGCGTGCCGCCGGCGTTGGGCCCAGCACACGAATGGCCGTCGCCGGGCTAGGTGGACTTGGTCACCTCGCGGTGAAGCTCGGCGTCGCACTCGGCGCTGAAGTCACGGTCCTCAGCCGCACCGCTGACAAGACCCACGACGCTCTCGCGCTCGGTGCGAAGAGTCTGCTGGTCACGACGGACGAGACGGCTATGGCGCAGAGCGCTGGCCGATTCGACTACATCATCGACACTATTGCCGCGGACCACGAGCTTTCGCCACTGTTGCGGCTGCTATGGGTCGACGGCTCTCTCTGTGTGCTCGGCAACCCGTTGATGACCGGGCCGCGCCTCCTGGAACTCGGCTACGGCCGCAAGAAGCTCACCTCGTCGGGAACAGGTGGTCTGCCTCAGACCGCGGAGCTGCTGCAGTTCTGCGCCGACAACAACATCGCGCCCACCGTCGAAGTGTTGCCCTCCGCGCAGGTTAAGGCGGCGCTCGACCGCCTCGCCGCGGGTGACGTGCGTTACCGCTTCGTGCTCGACATGTCAGACCTCGACGACCCCACAACTCCTGCCTAAGACCACCTGCTCCCGGGGCGCCGCGGCGGGAGCCCTCACCACCCTGACGAGGTTTCCCGCCGTCGCGCGCTCAATATTTCAATGTCCGCGGGTCCGCGTCGTCTCCTTCAACCACGGGCGCGCTACGCCGTCCGGGCGTTCGCTGACGCGCTTCGTGAGCGCCGGGGTAGGGACTTCGCTGGCGCTTCGACGTTGGGTGCAACCAGATGTGGAACGCCCTGGTCATCAGCGGCATGACGAGGAAGTTCATCAGCAAGACCAACACTGCTGAGATGACGAAGGTCTCCGCGGGGAGGGGAAGCCTCGACAGGGTGGGGCCGAGGAGCCAGAGGACCACTGTGATGAGGGGATAGACCGCGATCCAGTTCACGATTGCGAAGCGATGACGAGGAGGGGGCATGAGGTGCTCTTGGTCGCGCGCGACGCTTCCAGGTCGCCGCTTGAGGATCGCGATGGGCTCGAGTGGTCGCACTAGTCGCGGAGGGTGAGGGCCTCGCCGAAGCCCATCCGGTTCACGAACGCCTCGCGGGTGAGGTCGGAGAACGCCATGACATGCTCGACGCCGGCTTCGGTGAAGTCGACGACGGTGCGGAACGGCTTCTCGCCACGCGGCAGCGCGAGGACACGGGAGATCTCGTCCGCGACGCCCTGGGGACTGGCCTCCACACCTGGGCGAACCAGCGACGCGGTCGCTTCCTCGTTGCGCGCCACGAGCGAGTCGAGACTCGCGTAAGCGGCCGTGATGGCTGCGTCGGACGCGTGACTGGCGTTCGGGAAGTGCGCTGTGCCCTGGGTGATGGCCCCTGGCATCACGATGCTCGTCTCGATACCGAACTGCGCCGCCTCGTACGAGGTGACCACAGCGAGGGCATCGAACGCGGCCTTCGACGCGACGTAGGGCCCAAGAAACGGCGGCGTGGTGACGATGATGGTGCTGCCGACGTACAGCAAGGTCCCGCTGCGCTGTCCCCGGAGGTAGGGCAGCGCAGCACGATTGACGCGGTGGGCGCCGATGGCGTTGACGTCCAGTAGGCGCGCGATGTCGTCGTCGGTGAACGCTTCGACGTAGCCGACGTAGAGGTGGCCGGCGTTCTGGACAACGACGTCGAGCTTCCCGCTGATCTCGACGACCGTTGCGACGGCAGTGTTAGCGGACTCCTGCGAGGTGACGTCCAGCCCGACCGTGTGCAGCTCAACTCCCGTCGCGCGAGCGAGTTCAGCGAACTCGGCTGCCGTGTCCTGATTGCGTCCCTCAGGGTCACGCATGCTGGCCCACACTGTGTGACCCTCGGCCGCGAGTTTCTTCGCTGTGAGGTACCCGATGCCGGTTGCGGCGCCGGTGATGAGGATGACGGACATGTCTGCTTCTTTCGAACGGAGTGGGAGCGGATCCGGGCTCAGGCGGCGCCGCCGTTGGCGTAGAGGACCTGGCCGTTGACCCAGCGGCCGGGGCCGGCGAGGAATGCGGTAACCTCAGCGATGTCGTCGGGGGTGCCGAGGCGCTCCATCGGGTTGAGCGAGGCGATGTGGTCGATGACCTGCTGCGGCTTACCTTCAAAGAACAACGGGGTGGCGGTGGGGCCGGGGGCGACGGCGTTGACGGTGATGTCGCGACCACGGAGCTCGCGGGCGAGGATCAGGGTGAGCGACTCGACGGCGCCCTTTGAAGCCGCATACGCACCGTAGGTAGGCATCTGCAGGCGGGTGATGCTCGTCGAGTAGTTGATGATCGCGCCGCCCCGGCGGACCTGACGCGCCGCGAGCTGGTCGATGACGAACGTGCCGCGCACATTGACACGCTGGATGCGATCGAACGTGTCGAGATCCATCTCGGCGATAGGCGCGAGCGGCATGATGCCGGCGGTGTGCACGACGACGTCGATGCCGCCGAACGCGGCGTTGGCGGCGTCGAAGAGCGCGGCCATGGCGGTCTCATCAGCGATGTCGCCGCCGACCGCGATGGCCCGACCGCCCGCGGCCGTAATGGCTGCGACGGCATCCTCGGCCTTCGCAGCGTTACCGCTGTAATGCGCAACGACAGCCGTACCATCGGCTGCGAGGCGTTCGGCGACAGCACGGCCGATGCCGCCGGAGGCACCGGTGACGATGGCGACGCGTGGAGTGGTTGTTGTGGTCTCGGGCATGATGCCTCCGTAGCTATGTGAACAACGTGTTCACTTAAGCCTAGGACGAAATGGTCGGTTTGTCCACTAACCTGGTCGCTGGGAGGAGAGCGGATGGAAACTGGACTGGATCACACGGAACGGCCTCGGCGTGGGCGGCGCCCCGCAGCGGAGGTCCGCGCAGAAGTACTGGAGGCGACGGCGACTCTTCTCGCAGCGGAGGGGATGCGCGCTGTGACATTCGACCGCGTCGCAGCGAAGTCCGGTGCGAGTAAGACGACGGTCTACAAGTGGTGGCCGTCACCGGGCGCACTGGCAGCAGAGGCCTACTTCACCTTGAGCGAAGCCGACCTCGCATTCCATGACACCGGTGACCTCTTCACCGACGTTCGATCCCAGCTCAGTTCGTTCGTCCGACTCCTAACCGAGCAAGGCGGTGGCCGAATCATCGCCGAGCTGATCGGAGCCGCTCAAAGCGATGCCGACTTGTCGGCGGCTGTCTCCGAGCAGTACACGATGCCCCGCCGCCGCCTGGCCATCGACTACTTCGAGCGAGCACTCGATCGAGGGCAACTCCGCGCGGACGTCGATCCGAGCCTCCTGGTCGACCAGCTCTGGGGCGCCTGCTACAACCGGCTCCTCATCCCTGATGCTCCGCTCGACGTGCGATTCGCGGAAGCCCTGGTCGAGAACACGCTCACCGGAGCCGCAGCTGACGGGTACCGAAACTAGCGCAGCTTGCCGAACCGAAGACAACCAGTCCGACCCTGGTGTGGTGTCATCAACGGCCAGCTGAACCCGAGGATCGGCTAATGGACCTCCGAGGAGGACCGGTTCCAGTCGCTTCGGCCGGGCAGTGATTGAGTCGACCACCGCCCAACAGCTCAAGAAGAGCCGGCCCGAGCCGCGCTCCCAGCCCTGCGAGGCGCTCCCCCAACCGTTGTTCTAGCCTGCCGGCAGCCCTACTCGGTTTCGTTCGAGACTCCCGCGCAGTGTGGCAAGAACTCTTCCCACCGATTCGACTTCCACGGACGTCAACACTCCGCGCAGGAGTTCGTCTACGCGATCACCGAAGGCGCCTTCAGCATCAGCAACGAGACGCGAGCCGGCTTCAGTCAGGCTCACGAGCGATGAACGGCCGTCCGCGGGGTTGGGGTGTCAATTCGAACTCGCTGTCCCAAATCACCGACGATCTCCGTCGACCAGCGCGATGCTGCCGGTCTCCTCGCGCACGACGAGCTCAGTCCGTCGGTGCTCGAGTGTCCTCCTGGCGAGCAGCAGGATTGCCGCGGCGACGAGGATCGAGACAGGTGCGATGCGGAACATCGCCGCGTACCCGAGGGTCGTCGCGATGAGCCCACCGACGACCGGACCGGCGAGCTGTCCGAGGTCGGAGCCGAGGTACAGCGTGCTGCTCGCCGCCCCGCGCCGCTCCTCCGGAACGACGCCCATCGCCATCGACCGGGCGACCGGCCCGGCTGCGCCGTACCCGAACGCCCCGACAACCGCGGCGGCAAGCAGCGTCCAGATCGTGTCGGACACGCTGATCAGGTACATCGACCCGACGATGCAGGCGAGCATCGGCAGGACGGCGACGTAGCCGAACCGGTCGACCGCGCGACCCCCCAGCGGACTGGCGACGAACAAGACGAGCCCGTAGACGGTGAAGAAGTACCCGACGTCGCTCCCGAGTCCCTGCTCGACGCCGTACACCACCACAAAGGAGTTCACGAGCGACCAGGCGAACAGGAAGCAGAACTGCAAGGCCCCGGGCACGATCGCCTCCCGGGCGATGACGCTCGACGGCGTGAGCCGGAACGAGCGGCGCACGGGCAGCGCGATGTGTCGCGGGCGGATCCGCAGGACGGCGACGGCAGCGAGCACGAGGACCCCGATCGCGACGGAGAACGTCGTGCGGTAGTCCGTGGCTGCCTGGATCTGCAGCGCCAGTGGAGCACCGATCATCTGCGCTGCGCCCGACGCGAGCGCGAATACGCCGAGACCCGCCGCGAGCTTCCGGCGTGGCAGCGTATCGGCGGCGAGGGCGATGCACGTCGTGGACGTGAAGGCCTGGCCTGCGCCCTGGACGATCCGGAACGTCAAGACCGACGTCGCACTGCCCGAGACCGCGTACCCGGCGAAGGCGATCGCGATGACGGCGACGGCTCCGAGCAGCAGGTACTTCCGGTTGTACGTGTCGATCGCGGGCGCCGAGACCAGCTTGAAGGTGATCGATCCGATGGTGAACGCCGCGGCGACCACGCCGATCACGGCCGGGGTCGCGCCGAGGTCTCTCGCGTACGGGCTGATGACGACATTGCTGAGGTTGAGTCCGAGGTTGATGAGGAAGTACGTCGCGAACGCGCTCGTGAACGACCGGTTCCAGATGCGCTCGGCCGCGGCGCGCGGCGCCGGCAGCACCGCTGGGTCGCGCTGGTCCATCCCGTTCCTCCGTCACGTCATTGTGCGGCACCCGCCGTCCGCCGGCGGACAGGTGCGAATGCGGGTGCGGGACGAAAGGGGTCGTCCCGCACCCTGCTGTTCGGACGCTCAGGCCCGGTCTTGTGAGACCTGCGCGGTCTGCGCGGCCGTCGCCTTGCTCGCTTCGACTTCGGCGGCCTCGGTGGCCCGTTCCGTCTCGGCAACGGACGCGGCGCGTCGGTTCCAGTACCGGTACGACACCAGGAGCAGCACGAGCGCGAGGACCAGGTACACCGGGGCGATGCGGTACATGGCTGCGTACCCGAGCGTCGAGATGATGACGCCGCCGAGGATCGGTCCGACGAGCTGCCCGATGTCGGATGCCAGGAAGATCGTGCTGCTCGCTGCACCGCGCCGCGTCTTCGGCACGACACTCATCGTGATCGACCGGACGACGGGACCGGCAGCCCCGTACCCGAGTGCGCCGAGGACCGCGGCGATGAGCAGGGTCGGCAGGTCGTCGGCGAAGCTGATGACGATCAGGGCCGCGGACATGAACGCCAGCATGGGGATGAGCATGAAGTACCCGAACCGGTCGGTCAGTCGTCCGCCGAGCGGTGCGGTGGCAAAGATCGCGAGTCCGTACACCGTGTTGAAGTACCCGACGTCGCTGCCGAGTCCCTGGGACTGTCCGTACACGATGATGAACGACAACACCGAGGTCCAGGCGAGCATGAAGAAGAACTGCATGAGTGCCGACGGGATCGCCTCGGGCGCGATGAAACCCTTCAGCGAGATGCGGAACTTCTTGCGTTCGCGCTGTTTCGCGGTGATGAGGACGACGGCGACGGCGCCGAGGACCAGGGCGATCAGGGCCGTCAGGAAGGTGAACTGGTAGCTCGTGGCCGCCTGGATGTTCAGCGCGATGGGGGCGCCGAGCATCGTGGCTCCGGCGGTGCCGAGGGCGAAGACGCCCATGCCCGCTGCGAGCTTCTCGCGGGGCAGGGTGTCGGCTGCGAGCGCGACGAAGGTGGTCGCGGTGAAGGCTTGTCCGATGCCCTGGATGATCCGGAAGGTGATCAGGGTGGGGACGTTCGAGGAGAGGGCGTAGCCGATGGTCGCGACCGCGATGACTCCGACCGCGGCGAGGAGTACCCATTTCCGGTTGAACGCGTCGATCGCGGGTGCCGAGGCAAGCTTGAAGACGATTGCGCCGTAAGTGAAGCCGGTGGCGACGATGCCCATGACGACCGGGCTCGCTCCGAGGTCCCGTGCGTAGGGCGTGGCGAGGTTGTTCGCCATGTTCAGGGCGAGGTTGACCAGGAAGTAGGCCAGGAAGATGGCGGTGAACGACCGGTTGAACACCCGGGTCGCTGCGACTTTCGTCGCGGTCGTGGTTGCACTCATCGTGAGGTCTCCTGCACGTCGTTGTGGGGGGTGGTTCGGGGGGTCTGGCGTTCGTCGACGACGATCCGGCCGGTGCTGGCGTCGCGCCGGAACCGGCTGAGGAACTCCCAGCCGAGTGCGCCGGCGGCGAGCGGCCACGCGTGGGGGGCGTTCTCGACCACGACGTACCGGAAGACGTTCATCCCCGCGGCGTCGTCGATGTCGGCGATCCAGTGCCGTGTTCCGTGGATGATCTCGGTGCGTTCACGATCGCCGTAGAAGCCGAGGATGCGGTGCAGCTCCGAATCGGCGCCGGTCAGGTAGCCGATGCACGTCGCCGCGTCCCGCTCTGCGAGGCCGAGGCTCGACATCCGCTCGTTGAGCCGCGAGACGGCCCACGCGTTCTTGTCGGCACCGGCTGGAGGCTCCGGCTGGTTCGAGAAGCGCCGGGGACCGCGGACGTTCCTGGTCGGGTCGCGGTCGTCGTCACGGCGCGGGTCGCGGTAGCCCTCGAGCTCACGTGGACGGCCCCAGTCCTTCCGCGGCCGCCAGTCGCTCACGGGGGCGAAGCTCGACGCCTCGAACTGCCCGTTGATCTGCATGAACGGCACCACCGCATCCCGGACCCGGCGACGCTCGTCGTCGGTGAACGGCTCGTTCACGTTGTCCCAGTCGCGCCAGATGTCGTTGCCGCAGGTGAGCACGGCCGTGATCCGCTCCGGGAAGCGGAAGAAGGCGGACGTGACCTGGTACCCACCCTGCGACTCACCGGCGAGGTAGACCCGCTCGGTGTCGACCGGGAACAGCTCGATGAGTCGGTCCAGGACGCGTTCGGTGTTCTGCCAGTTGGTGTCCTGGAGCATCACGAGGATGATGCGCTCGCGCGCAGCGACCTCGTGGAAGCCCGCAGTGAACTCGTCCGTGGAGATCGACTGGTGTCCGCCGTGGTGCACGAACAGCACCGGGTAACGGACACCCTTCGCGGCCTCGGTCTCGAGCTCGAGCGGGGTGACGACCAGCCACCGCGTGTAGTAGTCGCTGTTCTGGAACACCTGCCGGCGCAACCCCAGACCGCGGTAGTACTCCTCGACAGCCAGACCGGTGGGGTCCTCTTCGAAGGTGAACGTCAGGCGCAACCGCTCGGTCAGGACCGCGCCGTACTCGCTGTCCACCAGTGCGTGGATGTCGGCACCGCCGTTGTGCGCGAGTCGGAGCTCGTCGAGCTGCGCCTCGTACTTCCGACGGAGCGACGAGTCCGACTCAGACAGCCACCGCGTCAGCGCTGTACTCTGCATCGTCATTGATAGATCTCCAAATCTGTCGAATCATCTCTGACCGACCGAGGCAATCATACCTTAAACGTACCCTTACGTCGCAAGTGTGAAGACGATCACCGTTCGGTAGGGTTGATTCCGATACGAATCGGGAGGGCGGAGCGACATGGCTGTCAAGTACATGGAGGTCTACGGGCAGATCAAGGCGGAGATCACCTCTGGGCGCTACCAGACCGGCGACTTCCTCCCGACCGAGCCCGAGCTCATGACCGAGTACGACGTCAGTCGGACCACAGTCCGGAAGGCGATCGGGCTCCTCCGCGACGACGGCTACATCGATGCGCGCCAGGGGCGCGGCACCGAGGTGACGGCTCCGCTGCGCCGCGAGGACGGCTACGACTTCACGTCGCTCGTCGGCCGCACCACGGTGCAGACCCGGACGGTCTCCGACAGCCCGTCGAAGGTGACGGCCCAGGCGGCGACGATCGAGACTGTCCCCGCGCCGGACCGGGTCGCGATGGCGCTGGGGATCGAGCCGGGAACGCCCGTGCACCGCGTGCAGCGCCTCAAGCTCGTGGACGACGAACCCGTGGCACACATCGCGAGCTACCTCGTCGCAGACCAGTTCTCGGACCTCGCCGAGCACTCCGGCAGCGTGTACTACCTCTACCAGTTCCTTGCCGCCCGGTACGGGACCCGGTTCGCACGGAGCAGCAGCCGGCTGAGCGCCGTCGCCGCCGACTTCATCGAGTCGCGGATTCTCGGTGTCCACGTCGGCGACCCGCTCGTGCTGCAGACGCGGATTACCGAGTCGGACACCGGGCCGGTCGAGTACTCGGAGAGCTTCGAACGCTCCGATCGGATCGTCACGTTCATCACCGTGTCCCCGGGGACCGAGGAGGGCACGCAACTGGACCTCGTGGAGTGAGGTCCCGGATCAGTCCGCGGCCAGCACCGCGTCGAGCAGCCCGGGGAACCGTGCCTCGAGGTCGTTCCGGCGCAACCCGTTCTGGATCGCCGTGCCGCGGTACTGCTGGCTGATCACTCCTGCCTCACGCAGCACCCGGAAGTGATGGGTCGACGTCGACTTCGCCACCGGGAGGTCGAACGCGATGCAGGCCTGCTCGGAGTGCCCTCCGGCGAGCTGCGTCACGATCGTGCGCCTCACCGGGTCGGCGAGGGCGGAGAGCACAGCGTCGATCGTGATCGCGTCACGCTCGGGGTGCTGCAGGGTCCGGACCACTTCAAGCTCCTCAGCTCGTCGAAAGGTGCGTTGGTATGGTACCTGTCGTACTACGACGACTCTCGTACAAGCCGACGCACGATGAGGAAGGAACCGCGTGACCCGCGCACTCTTCGAACCGATCACCCTCCGTGGACTCGAGGTCCGTAATCGCATCTGGATCCCACCGATGTGCCAGTACATGGTCGACGCCCAGGACGGCATCCCGACTGACTGGCACCTCATGCACCTCGGTTCCCTGGCTCGCGGCGGTGCCGGAGCCGTGATCGTCGAGGCGACCGGTGTCGTTCCGGAAGGCCGGATCAGTCCCCAGGACCTCGGCCTCTGGAACGACGAGCAGCGGGATGCCTTCCACCGGATCACTGACTTCATCCACTCGCAAGGGGCAGCAGCGGGCATCCAGCTCGCGCACGCCGGGCGGAAGGCGTCCACCTGGCGCGAATGGGGCGACCGCCCCGACGGGAACGTCCCGACCGGGCACGGAGGGTGGCAGCCTGTCGGCCCGTCGCCAATCGCGTTCCCCGGTCTGCACGTCCCCACGGAGCTGACGATTGACGGCATCGCCGGAGTCGTCCACGCATTCGCAGCCGCAGCGCGCCGGGCGGTGAACGCCGGCTTCGACATCCTCGAAATCCACGGCGCGCACGGGTACCTGCTGCACGAGTTCCTGTCGCCGCTCTCCAACGAGCGCGAGGACCAGTACGGCGGATCGCTGGAGAACCGGGCGCGTGCCCTGCTTGAGACCGTCGACGTCATCCGCGACGAAGTCGGCGCGGCGGTCCCCCTCGTCGTGCGCCTCTCCGCGACGGACTGGACCGAGGGCGGCTGGGAGCAGGAAGAGACGAACACCGTCTCGGCATGGCTCGGCGACCACGGCGTCGACCTCGTCTCCGTGTCCACGGGCGGGAACGTCGCCGCTCCGAGCATTCCGGTCGGTCCCGGCTACCAGCTGCCGCACGCCACCTCCGTCAAGCAGGCCACCGGCCTGCCCGTCGCCGCCGTCGGGATGATCGACGACCCGTTCCAGGCGGAGCAGATTGTCGCGCTCGGGCAGGCCGACGTCGTCCTCGTCGGCCGCGAGTCGCTGCGCGACCCGAACTTCCCGATCCGAGCCGCAGCAGCGCTGCGGTACGACATGCCGTACAAGCCCGCCGTCTACGAACGCGCCTACCGCTGACCGGCCCCACCCACCGGACAGGAGGCCCGGTGCCAGCCCGCACCGTGCATCCTGTCCACCTTTGCTGGGCAATGCTACCCGGC
>NZ_CACSJV010000034.1:0-37358 GCF_902706105.1 Curtobacterium sp. 18060
GCATCGGTGCGCTCGTGCAGGTCATCGACTCCGCGGAGGGCGGTGAGCGGTGGGCCGACGAGCCGATCGGTTTGATCGTGGCTCCTGGCGGCAACCAGATCGTCGGCTACCCCGGCGTCGGCGAACCGCTGTCGTGGACCGTCGCGTTCGAGGAGCCCGTGTACACGAAGGACGGCCGCGGCCCCTTCGAGCGCGCGACCGTCCTGAGTCGTCAGTTGGTGCCGATCACGACCGGCAGCGGCGAGTAGCCCAGCGGGCTCAGTACTCTTCGGAGCCGCTCTTCATCATGGCGGCGACCGCCATGCAGCAGCCCACACCACCGAGGACGCCGATGCCGATGATGATGCCGGCGATGAGTTCGAGCATGGGGTGACTCCTTGGTTGCTTCGGCCGTGTGGCTTCCCTCAGGTTAGCGGATGCCGCGACGGATCAGCGGATGCCGCGACGGATCAGCGGATACCGCGCATGAGCTTCAGGACCGGCTTGGCCAGGACGAGCAGGACCACGCCGACCGCGACGGCGACGAGACCGAGCACGGCGAAGTACGGTGCCTCGTTCGCCGGGTCGTAGTACTGCGACAGCACTCCGGTGACGGCGGTGCCGAGCGACACGGACAGGAAGAACAGCGCGACCATCTGCGTCTGGAACTTCGGCGGCGCGAGCTTCGTGGCGACGGACTGCCCGACGGGTGACAGCAGCAGCTCGGCCAGCGTGAAGACGAGCAGGATGCCGACCAGGGCGAGCAGCGGCGTGCCGTTCTGGCCCGAGCCGACGAAGGGCAGGAACAGCAGGAACGCGACGCCCATGATGCCGGTGCCCAGGCCGAACTTCGTCGGGGTGGACGGCTGTCGGTCGCCGAGCTTGGTCCAGAGCGCCGCGAAGACCCCGGACAGCACGATGATGAAGACCGGGTTGATCGACTGCACCCACGAGACCGGCATGTCCCACCCGAAGAGCGAGCGGTTCAGTCGCTCGTCGGAGTAGACCGTGACGACGGTGAACTGCTGCTGGTAGAGCGACCAGAACACGGCGCTGCCGATGAAGAGCGGGATGAACGCGAACACCCGCGAGCGCTCCTGCGCCGTGATGCCGCTCGTCAGGATGACGACGAAGTACCCGATCGTGGCGAGGATCACGATCGCGACGACCACGGTGGGCAGGTTGCCGACGTTCAGCAGCCCGGTCAGGACGGCGACCGCGATCACGACCAGGGCGACGACGACCCCGACGCCGATCAGCGGCAGGCGTCGGCGGTCGACCGGGTTCGTCACGTGGCGGACCGTGTCGGGCAGGTTCTTCCGGCGGATGGCGTACTGGACCAGGCCGGCTGCCATGCCGACGGCGGCGAGCCCGAAGCCGTAGTGGAAGCCGAGCGAGCTCTGCAGCAGGCCGGTCAGGAGCGGCCCGAAGAACGCTCCGAGGTTCACGCCGAGGTAGTACAGCGAGAAGCCGGCGTCACGGCGGGGGTCGTCGCGGCTGTAGAGCCCGCCGACGATCGTCGTGGCGGTCGCCTTGAGTCCGCCGGACCCGAGCGCGATGAGCACGAGCCCGACGCCCACGCCGGCCACCCCGGGGATGAGCGCCAGGGCGATGTGGCCGAGCATGACGACGATCGCGCTGCCGAACAGGGTGCGGTCGGCACCGAGCAGCCGGTCGGCGATCCACGCACCGATGATCGTGAACAGGTACACGGCGCCGCCGTACGCGCCCATGATCCCGGTCGCGATGCCCTTGTCGATCCCCAGGCCGCCCTGCGTGACCGTGTAGTACATGTAGATCAGGACGATGCCCTGCATGCCGTAGAACGAGAAGCGCTCCCAGAGCTCCACCGCGAAGGGCGTCGACAGCTCGAACGGCTGTCCGAAGAAGGTGCGTTTGGGTTTGGGATCGTGTCCCGTGGTGGAGCCTGACATGTCGGCCAGTCTGCCCCGCGGGCCGGTGGCGCGCCCAATCGTCGATGGGTGCTCATCAAATCGATCGACGCGTGCAGTTGGAGGGTTCCCACCATCGTGGTCGGTCCGTGCCGGGCAGCGTTGTGCGGCCCGCACGGCGTTCCGCCGGCTCCCGGCGGCGGTGTCTAGCGTGGGGAGCGCAACACCGGACACCGCAGTTCAGGAGGACTCCGACCATGGTCGACACCGCATCCGCGCAGCACACCGGCACGCCCACGGCGAAGCACGACGCCGGCGTGAACCCGGGCACGAACGCCAGCGAGAACTCGGGCGAGAACGCGAGCAAGCACACGAGCGACAACCCGGGCAAGCAGACCGACATCCGCATCGACGTCGACATGGTCGAGACCCTCCTGCTCGGCCGCTGGGCCGAGGACCGCCGGATCTCCCGCCGCCTCGTGCTCGACCCCGCACTCCACAAGACCGAGGGTCTCGGCACCATCGAGCACCGAGCGCGCGCGTTCGAGCAGCTGCAGATCCTGGTCGACGCCGGAGCCATCCAGCGTCCGTACCCGCCGGAGCTCGGCGGCCAGGACAACCACGGCGGCAACCTGGCGGCGTTCGAGGAGATCACCACCGCCGACCCGTCGCTGCAGATCAAGGCCGGCGTGCAGTGGGGCCTGTTCGGCTCCGCGGTGCACCACCTCGGCACCGCACGGAACCACGAGGAGTTCCTGCCCGGCATCATCGGGTTCGACGTGCCCGGCTGCTTCGCCATGACCGAGACCGGCCACGGTTCGGACGTGCAGAACATCGCCACGTCGGCGACCTACGACCCCGCCACGCAGGAGTTCGTCGTGCACACGCCGTTCCGCGGGGCGTGGAAGGACTACATCGGCAACGCGGCCCTGCACGGCAAGGCGGCGGTCGTCTTCGCGAAGCTCGTCACCCAGGGCGTCGACCACGGCGTGCACGCGTTCTACGTGCCGCTCCGTGACGACGACGGCGCGTTCCTGCCGGGCGTCGGCGGCGAGGACGACGGCGTCAAGGGTGGCCTGAACGGCATCGACAACGGCCGGCTGCACTTCGACCACGTCCGCGTCCCCCGCACGAACCTGCTGAACCGCTACGGCGACGTCGCCGAGGACGGCACCTACAGCTCGCCGATCGACTCGCCCGGACGCCGCTTCTTCACGATGCTCGGCACCCTGGTGCAGGGCCGCGTGTCGCTCGACGGTGCCGCGGTCGTCGCCCAGAAGATCGGGCTGCAGATCGCGCTGACGTACGCGATGCAGCGCCGGCAGTTCCCGACGGCGGGCGGTGTCGAGGGCGTCCTGCTCGACTACGGCCGGCACCAGCGCCGACTGATCCCCCGTCTGGCGACGGTGTTCGCGCAGTCGTTCGCGCACGAGCAGCTGCTCCGCACCTTCGACGACGTGTTCAGCGGGCGAGCCGACACCCCAGAGCGCCGCGAGGACCTGGAGACCCAGGCCGCCGCGTTCAAGTCGCTGTCGACGTGGTCCGCCCTCGACACCCTGCAGGAGTGCCGTGAGGCCTGCGGCGGCGCGGGCTTCCTCGCCGAGAACCGCCTGACGAGCCTGCGCGCCGACCTCGACGTCTACGTGACGTTCGAGGGCGACAACACCGTCCTGCTGCAGCTCGTCGGCAAGCGTTTGCTCACCGACTTCCGGAAGCGGGCGCCGCGCGACGCCGCGTCGACCGCGAAGTTCGTCGCCTCGCAGGTGGGCGCGAAGCTCGCGGACGCCTCGGGCCTCCGCCGCCTGGGCCAGACCGTCGCCGACCGCGGGTCGCTCGCCGCGAGCGTCACGGACCTGCACGACCCCGCCACGCAGCGCGCGCTGCTCGCCGGCCGCGTGGACACGATGGTCACCGAGATCGGGCTCCGGCTGAACACCGCCGGCAAGGACCGCGCCCGCCAGGCCGTCCTCCTGAACCGGTCGCAGCACGAGCTGATCGAGGCTGCGCGCGCCCACGCGGAACTCATGCAGTGGGACGCCTTCACCGAGGGGCTCGACGCGGTCCCCGAGGGCGACACCCGCCGGGTCCTCGTGTGGCTGCGCGACCTGTTCGCGCTCGGGCTGCTCGAGCAGCACCTCGACTGGTACCTGGTGCACGGCCGCCTGAGCGCGCAGCGTGCCCGTGCGGTGTCGGCGTCGATCGACCGGCTCGTGGCGCGGCTCCGTCCGGTGGTCCCGCAGCTCATCGAGACCTTCGGCTACGAGCCCGGCCACGTGCGGGCGCCGATCGCGCTCGGCGAGGAGCAGGCGCGCCAGGACGAGGCCCGGGCGTGGTTCGCCGCCGAGGCGGCAGCCGGACGACTCCCCGAACAGGAGAAGAAGCCCCGCGCGTAGCCGCCCGGCCCGCGCCCCGCCAGCGTCATCGCGCCCCGAAGAGTCGGGGCGCTATGCCCGCCACGGGGCGCGCTCGCCGACGACGGTGCGACAACGACCGCGCCCGGCCCGGACTACGCCCGGTCGGCCCCGCCGCGGTCGCCGAGCGCGGCACGCAGCCGCGCCTCGGCGTCGTCACCGGAGGCACCGGTCGCGCTGGCAGCCGCAGCGGCCTCGGCGTTCGCCTCGGCGACCGCCCGCACGACCTCTTCACGCTGGATCTTCACCCCGCGTGGTGCGTCGATGCCGATCCGGACGCCGTCGCCCCGGGCGTCGAGGACCGTGATGACGATGTCGTCACCGACGAGGATCCGCTCGCCGACCTTCCGCGTGAGTACCAGCACCCGCTCAGCCTAGCGACAGGACGGGGACCCCCAGCAGGTCGACGGACTCCGGCGTGGCGGTCTCCCCCGCGCCGATCGCGACGACACCGGCCACCGGCAGCCGTGCGGCCACCGCGGACACCATCGCCGCAGTGTCCTCGGGCTTCCGTCCGACGTCGACGACCACCCAGACCTGGTCGGCCTCGATCCCTTCGCCGGTCGCCCGGTCGTCCCACGCGGCGACGGCGAGCACCGCGTGGCCGTCGCGCACGCCGTCGGCACGCGCGAGGATGGCGGACCGCCGGTCGGCGGCGTCCGTCGGCCGCAGCGCGTGCCGGACGGCGAACAGCCCGGCCGCGGCGTCGACGTCGTTCGCCCGGCCGACCAACAGGACCAGGTCACCGTCAGCAGACCGCACTGCCGGGACAGCAGATCGCACGGCAGGCGCCGTGGACCGGGCCGCGCGCCGGCCGGGCGCGACGTCGGGGACGGTGGCCGGGCCTCCTGGCAGGGTGTCGGTGACGGCCTGGAGGCGCGGGTCGACGTCCGCAGGCCCGTCCGCTCCGGGCAGGGCGCGCGTCGGGCGCGGGGCGCTCCCCGTGATCCCGTCCGCCACGAAGCCGTCGAGCACCGACGCGAACGCGTCGGCACGCGTCGCCTGGGTGCCGTCACCGCGCGCGATGCGGGCCTCGGCCGCGTCGGCGTCGGCGAGCAGCGCCGCGATGCCGATCCGCTGGACGGGTGAGTCGGCGATCACGACGCGTGCGGTCGGGGTCTCCCCCGGTTCCGGCACCTCGACGGTCGCCTCGACGTGCGCCTTGCGGAACAGCCCGCCGATGCCCGGCGTGGTGACCCGCTCGGCGGCGACGATCCGTGCACCCGCGCCGAACTCGGTCCGGACGGCGTCGCGGACCTCGTCGAGCGTCGCGCCGTTACGCTGCAATCGGGTCGGCGGCACGGACCACTCCCACGGTCTCGATGGTGGAGCCCGCGGCGGTGGCCTCCTGGTACGACAGCACCGGGAGCCCGTTCGACTGGGCGGCGACCATGCGGTGCACGGCCGGGCGGAGCTGCGGGGCGCAGACGAGGACGGCGGACAGTCCCTGGTCCTCGATGCTGCGCACGGCATCGCGGACGGAGCCCAGGACCTGCTCGATGCGGTGGGCGTCGAGGACGATCTGGCTGCCCTGTTCGGACGGTCGCAGGCCCTCGAGCATCGACTGCTCGAGCAGCGGGTCGATCATGATGACGCGCAGGGTGCCCTGGTCGGTGTGGCGGGCGGCGAGGGCGGGGCCGAGTGCGGCGCGGGCGGCCTCGACCAGCCCCTCGGGGTCGGTGGAGGCCTTGGCGCGCAGGGTCAGCGCCTCGCAGATCCGGCCGAGGTCGTTGATCGGCACGCGTTCGGCGAGCAGGCCCTGCAGCACGCGCTGGAGTTCGGCCATCGAGAGCATGCCCGGCACGAGTTCCTCGACCGCGGCGGGGTTGACCTGCTTGACGCCCTCGGTCAGGACCTTGACGTCCTCGCGGGTGAGCAGGCGGGCGGCGTTGTCGCCGATGACGGCCTGCAGGTGCGTGACGAGCACGGACACCCGGTCGATCACGGTGGCGCCGGTCATCTCGGCGGCGTGCCGGAGTTCGGCGGGCACCCACTTGCCGGTCAGGCCGAACACGGGCTCGACCGTCGAGGTGCCCGGCAGCCCGTCCAGGTGGTCGCCGAGCGCCAGGACGCTGCGGGCCGGGGCGGTGCCGCGGCCGGCCTCGACGCCGGCGATCCGGATGGCGTAGGTCGACGGCGGCAGGTCGATGCTGTCGCGGGTTCGGACCGGCGGCACGACGATGCCCATGTCGACGGCGATCTTGCGACGGAGGGCACGGACCCGGCCGAGCAGGTCGTCGGAGGCGCCGGACACCATGTCGACCAGGTCGGGCGCCAGCAGGATCTCGAGGGCGTGCACGCGCATCTGCTCGATGAGGTCCTCGGGGGTGTCGCCGGAGGGCGCGGCGGCCTCGAGGGCCTGCTGCTCGGCGGCGGCGGACTCGGCGTTCGCGGCGTTCCGGCCGATGCGCCACGCGGTGAACAGCAGGGTCGCACCGACGAGCAGGAAGGGCAGGATCGGCATGCCGGGGATGAACCCCATCGCGATGGCGGCGACGCCGGCGATCATCAGGGCGTTGCGCGACTGCGAGAGCTGGGTGGCGGCCGAGGCACCCATCTCGGACTCCGCGCCGGAGCGCGTGACGATCATGCCGGTGGAGACCGCCATGAGCAGGGCCGGGATCTGCGTGACGAGACCGTCGCCGATCGTCAGGATGCCGTACTTCGACAGGGCATCGGTGGCGGACAGCCCGTTCTGCAGCATGCCGATCGCGATGCCGCCGACCAGGTTGATGATGATGATCAGGATGCCGGCGATCGCATCGCCCTTGACGAACTTCGAGGCGCCGTCCATCGCGCCGTAGAAGTCGGCCTCGGCGGAGACCGCGGCACGGCGGTCCTTCGCCTGCTGGTCGGTGATGAGCCCGGCGTTCAGGTCGGCGTCGATCGCCATCTGCTTGCCGGGCATGGCGTCGAGGGTGAACCGTGCTCCGACCTCGGCGACGCGCTCGGCACCCTTCGTCACGACGACGAACTGGATGACGATGAGGATGAGGAAGATCACCGCGCCGATGATGATCGACCCGGACACGGCGACGTGGCCGAACGCCTGGATGACGTCGCCGGCGAAGCCCTCGCCGAGCACGAGCCGGGTCGACGCCACGTTCAGGCCGAGGCGGAACAGCGTCGCGACGAGCAGCAGCGACGGGAACACCGAGAAGTCGAGCGGCTTCTTCACGAACAGCGTCGTGAGCAGGATCACCAGCGCCAGCAGGATGTTGATGATGATCAGGAAGTCGAGCAGGAACGACGGCACCGGCAGGATCAGCAGCAGGATGATGCCGACGATGAACACCGGGACGACGAGCTTCGGCAGGTCCTTGCGGTTCATGCGGGGAGTCCTTCGGTCGGGGTCTCGGCGATGCGCGGTGCGCGGAGCTTGCGGGGGCGGAGGTCACCGGTCAACGTGGCCGGGTCGATGACGCTCGCCACCTCGTCGGGCGTGGTCGGCCTCGGTGGTGCGTGGGTGCCGGCCGCTGCACCGCGGGCCTTCAGGGCCATCACGAACGACAGCACCCGGGCGACCGGCGTGTACAGGTCGACGGGGATCTCGTGCCCGAGCTCGCACGCGGCGTGCAGCGCTCGGGTGAGCGGGACGTCGCGCACGATCGGCACACGGTCCTCCTCCGCCCGGGCACGGATGACGTCGGCGACGGGCCCGGCGCCCTTCGCGACCACCCGGGGCGCGGCCTTGCCCGGCTCGTACTTGAGCGCGACGGCGTAGTGGGTCGGGTTCGTCATGACGACGTCAGCGGTGCCGACCGCCTGGATCATCCGGTTGCGGCTCATCGCGAGCTGGCGGGAGCGGCGCTGACCCTTGACGAGCGGGTCGCCGTCGCTCTTCTTCTGCTCGTCCTTGACCTCGCGCTTGGTCATCATGGTGCGCTTGCGGTTGCGGCGGATGACCACGAGCACGTCGATCGCGGCGAGGACGAGCCCGGCGGCGATCGCGGCGCGGAGCAGGGTGCCCGCGCCGTCCGCTGCGGCCTCGAGCACGGCGGACAACGGCAGCGAGCCGCTGGTCATGAGCACGGGCATCAGGCCCTGCACGGCGAACCAGAGCACGAGGCCGACGACGGTGGTCTTCAGCAGCGCCTTCGCCCCGTTCCAGAGCGCCTGGACGCCGAACACGCGCTTCAGGCCCGCGATGGGGTCGAAGTGCGACGCCTCGGGCGCGAGCTTCCGGATGTGCACCCCGCCCTGCGCGACGGCGGCCGCGGTGACGGCGACGAGCACCACCGCGAGCATCGGGCCGAGGGTCGCGCCGACGCTGGCCATCGCGTCGCCGAACACGTGGTTCATGGTGCCGATCGTCGGGTTCGCGATGACGGACTGCACGGCGACGAGCTGTGCCGTGCCTGCGGCTGCCGCGTTGCCGATCATCGACGGCACCATGAGTGCGACGACGGCGATGCCGATCCACGCACCGAGGTCCTGGGACCGGCCGAGCTGGCCCTTCCGGTGGACCTCCTGCATGCGCTTCTGGGTGGCCTTCTCGGACTTCTCACCACTGTCGGACACGGCGCCTCACCCCCGTCCCGTGATCGCCTGGACGGCGTCGCCGGTCAGCGACGACACCACCGAGGGCAGGGCCATGAAGAGCGCTCCGGCGAACAGGACGGTCAGCCCGATCTTGATCGGGAACCCCATCTGGAACGCGTTGAGGGCCGGTGCGACACGGGTGAGCAGCCCGAGGCCGACGTCCGCCAGGAACAGCACGACCACCAGCGGCCCGGCGATCTGCAGCGTCGCCAGGAACATCTGCGACATCGCCGCCACGAGCAGGTGGGCCAGACCGTCGACCGCGAAGCTGCCGGTGAGGGGCACGGCGTCGAAGGACCGCACGAGCCCACCGACGATGAGCTGGTACCCGCCCGAGGTGAACAGGAGCGCGAGCGCCGCCATCTGGAACAGCCGGGTGAACTGGGCGCCGTTGACCTGCGACTGCGGGTCGAACGCCTGCGCGAGCGTGAACCCGCCGAACAGGTCGATGAGCGCACCGGCGGACTGCACCGCGGCGAACACCAGAAACACCAGGAAGCCGAGCGACAACCCGACGACGAGCTGGGTGAGCAGCGCGAGCAGGAAGGGCCCGGTGTCGAGCGACTCGTATCCGACCGCGACGCGGGGGGCGACCCCGATCGCCAGGCCGAGCCCGAGGATCACCTTCACGGTGCCGGGGAACGCCCGGTACGAGAACGGCGGCGCGATGACGAAGAACGCGACGAGCCGGACGCCGGCGAGCATGGTCGCCTCCAGACGGTCGGCGTTGATCGCGAGCTCCATCAGCCGCTGCCGAGCAGCTTCGGGATCATGTCGAAGGCGACGTGCGTGAACGCCACCATCTCCGAGATCATCCAGTTGCCGCAGACGACCAGGGCGATCGCGACGGCGACGGCCTTCGGCACGAACGAGAGCGTGACCTCCTGGATCTGGGTCACGGACTGGAACAGCGAGATCGCGAACCCGACGACGAGCGACGTGACGAGCACCGGAGCGGCGAGCTTGCCCGCGACCAGGAGCGCCTGGAGGACCAGGTCGATGACGGCCTGCTGGTTCATGCCTGCCCCCTAGACAACGTGGTAGCTCTCGATGAGCGACGTGATGATGAGGCCCCAGCCGTCGACCAGGACGAAGAGCAGGATCTTGAAGGGCAGCGAGATCATGACCGGCGGGAGCATCATCATGCCCATCGACATGAGCGCCGCCGAGACGACGAGGTCGATCACCAGGAACGGGATGAAGATGACGAACCCGATGATGAACGCGCTGCGGAGCTCCGAGATGATGAACGCCGGGATGACGGTCGTCATCGGCACGTCGGCCATCGACTTCGGGTTGTCGAGCCCTGCGGCGCGGGTGATCAGGGCGACGTCCTCGTCACGGGTCTGGTGCAGCATGAAGGTCCGGAGCGGCTTCGTGCCGATCTCGACGGCCTGGTTGAAGTCGAGGTGGCCGGCCAGGTAGGGCTGCAGGGCGTCGTCGTTGATGTGCCCGAGCACCGGCGCCATCACGAACAGCGACAGGAACAGCGCCAGGCCCGCGATCACCTGGTTCGGCGGGATCGACTGCAGCCCCAGGGCGTTCCGCGTCATCGCGAGGACGACGAAGATCTTCGTGAACGACGTCATCATGAGCATGAGCGCCGGGGCGACGCTGAGCAGCGTGATGCCGATGAGCGTCACGACGGCCGACGACGGGGTGCCGTCCGGACCGTTCACGCTGACGCTGAAGTCGCCGTTCGCGGGAGCGGTCGGCGTCGCGGGGGCGGTCGGTTCGACGACGCCGGCGGCGTGGGCACCGGTCGCGGTGAGCATGAGGAAGCCGGCGACGACCGCCAGCCCGAGCAGGACGAGGGCGGCGGTGCGTCCGGTGCGGACCGCGGTCACCCGGCGCGCCGGTTCCGCAGGGCGGCGGCTGCCTGCCGCCAGGTGTCGACCGACAGGATCGAGCCCTGCAGCTGCTGCGCGGTCGGCACCGTGGTGCGCTGCGGACGACGGTTGCGCGGGCGCATCGGGAGGGGCTGCGCCGTGGCTTCCGTTCGGTCGGACGGGAGGGACGTGGGGGCGTCCGCCTGCAGCGCCAGTTCCTGACCGAACGCGTCGGCCGACGGGGCGGGACGCACGGGCAGCTGCACGGGTCCGGTCACGATGGTGAGCTCCGGAGCGGGCGCCTGCCCGCTCGTCAACAGGCTGACGCCCTGCTCGGAGACCCCGAGCACCAGACGCTCCCCCTCGACGTCCACCACCACGACGCTCGCCTTGCCGCCGAGGCCCTGGCGACCGACGACCTCGACGGTCGCCGCACGGCGCCCGGAGGTCTTGCCCGCGAAGCGCTTCTTGCTGGCACGGTGCAGCACCCACATGAGGGCGAGCACGACGCCGAGCGACAGCGCGACGCGGAGCGTGATGAGGAGGGTGTCCACGCGGGGCTCAGAGGGATTCGGCGACGTCGAGGATGCGGGTGATCCGGACGGCGTAGTCCTGGTCGACGACGACGACCTCGCCGTGCGCGATGAGGCGACCGTTCAGCAGGACGTCGGCGGGCGCACCGGCGCTGCGGTCGAGTTCGACGACCGCGCCGGGCTCCATGCCGAGCACGTCGCGGACCGACATGCGGGTGCGGCCGATCTCCACGGTCAGGGTCATCTCGACGTTGTTGATGCGGCCGAGGTTGCCGGCGGGCACCCCGACGGGTGCGGCGGCCGAGACCGTGCCGTGCTCGCGCACCCGGATGCCGAACCAGCCGCTCGGGACACCACCGGCGGTCAGCTCGAACACCACCGTGTCGGGGTCGGCCAGCAGCGCCGCCGCCGACTCGCGGCTCGCCTCACCGAGGACCCCGACGCCGAGCACGGACGCGGCGGCCTCAAGCGACGGACGCAGCACGTCGGTGACGGCCACGATCCCGTGGTCGGTGCCGCCGGCAGCGATCACGGCCTCGAGGTCGGTGAGCACGAGTGCCAGATCGGCCGACAGGCCGCCGACGAACGACGCGACCACGGCGTCGGTCGCCGCTTCGAGCACGACCGGGGTCGCGCCTCCCGGCAGCAGCAGCGCACCCAGCGGGACGGCCGTCGGGAGCTGCGCCGCGAGCGACTCGGCCGCGGTGGTCTGGAGGGTGGTCGTTTCGGTCATCAGTGCTGCTCCGTGCTCGTGGTGGTGACGACGATGCCGGCGAGGCGCGAGCCGTTCGCGCCGACCGCGGCGGTGCCGACGGGTTCACCGTCGACCGCGATGGTGAGGGGGCGGTGCTGCGGGTGCGGCAGCGGCAGGACGTCGCCGACCGCGAGCCGGAGCACCTGCGTGGGCAGGACGGTCGCCGGGGCGAAGCGCAGGCTGACGCCGACGGGGACGCCCGCGAGCTGCGCGTCGAGCAGGGCCTGGGCGTCGGCGGGCGACACGTGCGCGGCGGCCTCGCCGAGCTGCGGCAGCACGGCCTCGGCCGGCAACGCGAGCGTGCCGGGGGCGACGCGGTCGCCGACGCGGATCGAGAACGCCGCGACGATCATCAGGTCGCCCTTCTGGGCGGCCTGGGCGAACTGCGAGTTGAACTGGAAGCCACCAGCCGTGACGTCGTGCGCGAGCAACCCGCCGAACGAGTAGCGGAGGTCGTCGAGGGCGTCCTCGACGATCTTGCGCACGAGGGCCTGCTCGATGGGCGTGAAGGTGCGCTCCGGGGTCGGCAGCGGCTTCGAGGCGCCGAGGGCGTGCGAGACCCAGGTCAGCGCGGCGTCGAGCGGGACCTGCAGGACGCCCTTCGGGGCGATGTCCGCGATCGGCAGCAGCACCATGCCGGTGAGCGCGGGCAGCGAGGCGGCGTACTCGTCGTACGTCACCATCTGCACCTGCTCGCAGGTGACCTGGCTGACGGCACGCACCTTCGCGGTGAGCTGCGTGCCCCACTGCCGCGCGAAGGTCTCGAACGCGAGCTCGAGGACCCGGGCGTGCTCGCGGGCGAGCGTCGACGGGCGCGCGAAGTCGTACACCTCGGGCGCTGGCAGGGTCTCGGTCACGGGTGCGTCTATCGGTCGCCTGTGCGGCACCCGTCAGTGCTGTACCCCGTACTGGGGATGCGGGGTCTCCAGCCCCGTCGATCGTGCGTCAGCCCTGGCGTGCTCCGTCCTGCGCCTTCGCCAGTGCCGGCATCAGCGCGCTGACGTCCTGGTCGGCGTTCGACAGGACCACGATGTCGACCCGTCGGTTCAGGGCGAGGTCCTGGTCGGTGCCGCCCTTCGCGAGCGGCCGGCTCGACCCGAAGCCGACGCTCTGCACGTGGTCGCCCGGCATCCCGCCACGCTCGACGAGGTCGCGCAGCACCCCCGTCGCCCGAGCGGCGCTGAGCTCCCAGTTGGTGGCGTACGGTGCCGTCGAGTTCCGCTGGTCGGCGTGCCCCTCGACGCTGACGTCGTGGTGGCTCGTCTGCAGGACCGGGGCGATCGCGTCCATGATCGACCTCGCCTGGTCGGACAGGTCGGCGCTGTTCGTGCCGAAGTAGGTCTCACTGCCGACGAGCCGGACGATCAGGCCACGGGCGTCGACGGTGAACTGCACGTTCGCGGTCTGGCCGGCCTTCGCGAGGTTCTGCTTGATCGCCTGCTCGATCGCGGTGAGGTCGTCGAGCTCCTTCTGGGCGTCGGCGAGGTCCTGCTTCGTCGCGGTCACCGGCACGACGGTCGACGCGGGGTCGACGTTGGTGTCCTTCGTGCCGGACGACGCCGTCGAGTGGTCGGCCTGCGACTTGTCGGTCGAGTACCCGGAGCCGTCCTCGACCTGGTCCTTCGTCACCACCGTGCCGCTGGCGGTGTCGACCTTCTGCGACTTCACCTCGCCGAAGCCGGTCGCCAGGGAGTTCTTCAGGGCGATGTACTTCTCCTGGTCGACCGTCGACATGGCGAACAGCACCAGGAACATGCACATCAGCACCGTGATCATGTCCATGTACGAGGCCATCCAGCGCTCGTCGGGGTGCTCGGCGTCGTCGTGGCCCTTCTTCGCACGACCGCGGCCACGGCCACGGGGGTTCGCGCTCATCGTCAGGCCGCCAGCTGCTGGTCGTCGGCGTCGGCGTCCTGCTTGTTCTTGCCGGCCTTGCTCTTCGAGGTGTCGGTGCGCGCTGCCGGCGGCACCATCGCCTTGAGGCGTTCACCGAGCAGGCGCGGCTGGCCGCCTGCCTGGACCGCGAGCAGCCCCTCCATCAGGAGCGTCTGGCGGTCCGACTCGAGCTGTGCGAGCTTCCGGAGCTTGCCGCCGATCGGCAGCCACATGAAGTTCGCGGTGAGCAGGCCCCACAGGGTCGCGACGAACGCACTCGCGATGAGGGGACCGAGCTCGTCGGGCTTGCCGAGGTTCGCGAGCACGTGGGTCAGGGACACCACGGTGCCGATGATGCCGACCGTCGGAGCGAAGCCGCCGAGTCCCATGAAGAACGCACTCGCACTGCGCGTGGGGGCCGCGTTCGACTCGATCTCGTCCTCGAGCAGGATCCGCAGCTCGTCGCCGTCGGTGCCGTCCGCGATGTTCTGCAGCGCCTTCTTCATGAACGGGTCGTCGTGCTTGTCGGCCTCCTGCTCGAGGGCGAGCAGACCGTTCGACCGAGCCGTCTCCGCCAGGCCCACGACGTCGTCGATGACCGACTGCGGTGGCGTGACCTTGCCGGTGAACGCCTTCGGGACGGCCTTGAAGCTCGCGATGGCGTCCTTCAGCGTGGTGCTCGCGATCCCGCAGCCGATGGTGGCTCCGAACACGAGCAGCATCGGCGCGGGCAGGAACAGCCCGGCGAGCTCGACGTGCTCCATCTCGACCATGCCGAACAGGGCGCCGAAGGCGAGCAGGATCCCGATGATCGTCGCGATGTCCACGTCAGCGTCCCCCGTCCTGCGTGCGGAGCGGAGCGACCGCGGCGAGCGTCGGCTGGGGGCCGGTGGCGTTCCGCGTGTTCGGCAGGTCGGTGCCGTACGCCATGCCGACGATGCGGGCGCGGTACGCGGCGATCAGGTCGATGACGTCGGCCATGGACTCGCGGACGATGTACTTCGCCCCGTCGACCATGATGAGCGTCGTGTCCGGCGTCTCGTGGATGCGCTCCACGAGGTCGGGGTTGACAGCGAATGCGCTGCCGTTGAGTCGTGTGACGACGATCATGGCCCGTCCTGGTTCTCGATCGTCCCGCCGCCGTCCGTGGGGCGGGATGCTGCCCGTCCGTGGGCCTGCACGGAGGTCTATCGGCGGGTGGGGCCGGGGCGTTAGCAGCGGTCTGGCGGCGGCTCGGCTGATCCGCACGGATCCGGTGCATCCGATCGGGGTCCACGGCAGGTAGTGGGGGTACGACGTCGATGACGACGCCGTCCGCTCCGGCCCGGACCGGCCCGAAGGAGAACGCCATGCGCAAGACACTCGTCACCGGCCTGAGCGCCGGTGTGCTGTTCGCGGCCGCCGCGGTCGTACTGCCCGCGACCGCCGCGACCGCCGCCACCGGTGAGGCGACACTCTCGGTCCTCCACGCCGTCCCGGACGTCACCGTGGACGTGTACCTCGACGGGAAGCGGGCGATCGACGACTTCACTCCCGGCACCCTCGCCGGTCCGATGATGGTGCCGGCAGGTGCACACCAACTCGCCATCACCGCCTCGGACGCCGCCGACGCGTCGAAGCCGATCATCGGACCGGCGGACGTCTCGTTCGACGCGGGCGGCAACTACACCGCGGTCGCACACGACGCGGCGGACGGATCACCGACCGCCACGGTGTTCACCAACGACACCTCCGCCGTGCCCGCCGGCCAGGGGCGTCTCGTCGTCCGGCACGTCGCGGCCGCACCCGCGGTCGACGTCCTCGCCGGCGGGAAGGCCGCCGTCACGAACCTGTCGAACCCGGACGAGCAGGCACTGGAACTGGCGGCCGGCACGGTCTCGGCGACCGTCGCCGCGACCGGGACGACCGACCCCGTGATCGGCCCGGCAGACGTCGCGGTCACGGCCGGCGCCGACACCATCGTGTACGCGTGGGGCAGCCTGGACGACTCGAACCTCGCGCTCGCCACGCAGACGATCTCGGACCTCGGTGGCACGCCGAACGGTGTCCCCGCCGGCAACGCGGGTCTGGTGGCCACGAACGGCCAGGCCGCTCTGCCGCTCGTCGGTGGTGCAGCAGCAGCCCTGGCCGCAGCCGCCGCGATCGGTGCCGTGCTGCTCCGTCGACGCACCGCAGCGGCCCGCCGCTGAACGTGCGGTCCCCAGTGCGGTCCGTCACGGTGACGGCCATCGTCGTCGCCGTGGCGGTCGCATCCCTGACCGGGTGCTCGTCGGCCGGATACGCCCCCGACGGGCAGCCGCCCGCCCTGCCGACGAGCACCCCCACTCCGGTCCCGACGGCGTTCTCGACCGCGGTGCCGCAGCAGGCAGCCACCATCCCCCCGGTCCGGCGCGCACCGGCTCCGACCGGCATCGTCGTCGACCACGACGGCATCAGCGCCCCCGTCCAGCCCGAGGGCGTCGACGGCAGCGGGGCGATGGGCCTCCCGCCCGACCCCGCGACCGCCGGGTGGTACCGGTTCGGCCCAGCGCCATCGTCACCGGAGGGCACCGTCGTGATCGCCGCCCACGTCGACGCCGTCGGGTACGGTATCGGACCCTTCGCCCGGCTCCGGGACGTCCCCCGCGGGACGACGATCACCCTCACCGACGCTGCCGGTGCCGACACCCGGTGGCGGATCGACTCCGTCAGCACGCTCGAGAAGCAGGGCCTCCCCTGGGGAGACGTGTTCCGCGACGACGGACCGCGCCGACTCGTCCTGGTCACGTGCGGCGGCCGGTTCGACACGAGCACCGGACACTACGAGAGCAACCTCGTCGTCACCGCGGCACCGATCTGACCGAGGCGACCGACGGCCGCTTACGATCAGGTCGTGGTCGACGACGACCGCACCAGCGACAGGAAGACGTGACGACCATCCTCCCGGACGACGGCGAACTCTCCGACGCGTTCAGCGCCGGGGGCGAGCACGCCCTGCGCGCCGTCTACGAACGCTGGTCGTCGCTCGTGTACTCCTTGGCCCTGCGGGCGCTGTCGGACCCGGCAGCCGCGGAGGACGTCACGCAGCAGGTCTTCGTGAAGGCCTGGCAGCGGAGCGCCAGCTACGACCCTGCCAGGGGTCCGCTCGGCGCCTGGCTGGTCGGCATCACCCGCAACTGCATCGTCGACGCCCTGAACGATCGCCGTCGGCACGCCAGCGCAGCCGACCCCGAAGTCGTCGAAGCGACGACGCCCGCACCGGAACCGGCGTTCGACCTGGCGGAGCGCGCACTGGTCGCGGGCGAGCTCGACCGACTCGACGAGACACCGAGACGAGTTATGCGACTGGCGTTCTACGACGACCTCAGCCATCGTGAGATCGCCGAACGGCTCGACCTGCCGCTGGGCACCGTGAAGAGCCACATCCACCGGAGTCTGGCTCGGCTCCGAACACGTCTGGAGGTGATCGAATGAAGCACGTCGACGACGAGACCCTGGCGATGCTCGCGGTCTCCGACCAGGTGGCTGAGGACGACGTCGCCGAACACCTGGCGTCCTGCGCCCGGTGCCGCGACGAGGTCGCCGTGCTGCAGCGGGTCGCCGCCGTCACGCGGGCGTCCGACGACCTCGAGCTCATCGCGCCACCGGACCACGTGTGGGACCGGATCGCGGCCGAGATCGCGCAGACGCCGCAGCAGGTGACCGCCCCCGTCGACCAGCGGTCCCACGTCGTGTCCCGTCGACCCCGGTCGGCCACGCGTCTTCGTCGTCTCGTGACGGTCCTGATCGCGGGTGCCGGCGTCCTCGCGGTCGTCCTGGGCATCGGCGTGGCGACCGGCGTCGTCCCCGGGTTGCCCCGTGGGGGCACCGAGACCGTCCTCGCGAACACCGAACTCGCGGCGCTCCCCGGCTGGTCCGGCACGTCCGGTACCGCCGAACTCGAACGCGACCGGGACGGGCGGGTGACGCTCGTGGTCGACCTGCACGGTGAACGCGGTCGATCCGGTACCGGTCCGCTCCGCGAGGTCTGGATGATGCGGTCCGACCTCGCCGGCCTGGTGAGCGTCGGCTACCTGGACGGCGACCGCGGCACCTTCACCGTGCCCGCCGACCTGGACACCGCGCGGTTCCCCGTGGTCGACGTCTCCGCCGAGGCGGACGACGGCGACCCGGCGCACTCCGGCGACTCGATCGTGCGCGGGACGCTGACCGATCCCTGAGCGTCTTCGTCCCCCGAATTCTCAGCTGTGACGTATTCGAGACCTCGGGACGGGCAACGGGTGTCGTTCTCCAGTCGTTTTATCTCATGAGCGTGTTACGTTGGCGCCATGTCCGACACCACCACCGTCGTCTCGCCGGCCACCCCGGCATCCGCCGCCCCGCTCCGCGAGGTCGGTGCCCTCATCCGGGGCGCCCGCAAGGGCCGCAGCATGACCCAGGCGCAGCTCGCCGAACGCGTCGGCACCAGCCAGAGCGCGATCAACCGCATCGAACAGGGCGGCCAGAACCTGTCCCTCGAGATGCTCACCCGCATCAGCGACGCCCTCGACCAGCAGATCGTCTCGATCGGCGGCGCCCCGCAGCGTGCCCACCTGCGCGTGCAGGGCGGCCGGAAGCTCAGCGGCTCCATCGCCGTCAACTCGAGCAAGAACGCCGCCGTCGCGCTGCTCTGTGCCTCGCTGCTCAACCGCGGCGTCACCCGCCTGCACAAGGTCGCCAGGATCGTCGAGGTCGACCGGATCATCGACGTCCTCCGTAGCCTCGGCGCGAGCGTCACGTGGTCCGAGGACGGCGAGACCCTCGAGATCGTCGCCCCGTCCGACCTGCACCTCGACGCGATCGACGCCGACGCCGCCCGCCGCACCCGCAGCGTCCTGATGTTCCTCGGCCCGCTCAGCGGCCGGTACGAGTCCTTCCGGCTCCCCTACGCCGGCGGCTGCGACCTCGGCACCCGCACGGTCGAACCGCACCTCATCGCGCTGCGCCCCTTCGGCGTCGACGTCGAGGCGACCTCCGGCTGGTACGAGGTCGGCGTCGCGAACCAGGACGTCCCCACGAAGTCCGTCGTCCTCACCGAGCGCGGCGACACCGTCACCGAGAACGCGATCCTCGCCGCGGCCGCCCGCGACGGCGAGACCGTCATCCGCAACGCCAGCCCCAACTACATGGTGCAGGACCTCTGCTTCTTCCTCGAGCTGCTCGGGGTGCAGGTCGAGGGCATCGGCACCACGACGCTCCGCATCACCGGCAAGAGCCGCATCGACGAGGTCGTGGACTACTGGCCGAGCGAGGACCCGGTCGAGGCGATGAGCCTGCTGACCGCCGGCATCGTCACCGACTCCACGCTCACCGTCACCCGGGCGCCGATCGAGTTCCTCGAGATCGAGCTCGCGACCCTGGCCGAGATGGGCCTGCGGTTCGACGTCACCGACGAGTACCCGGCCGCGAACGGCCGCACCCGCCTGGTCGACATCACCGTCCACCCGTCCGAGCTGCACGCCCCGATCGACAAGATCCACGCGATGCCGTTCCCCGGGCTGAACATCGACAACCTGCCGTTCTTCGTGGTCATCGCGGCGATGGCCGAGGGCACCACGCTCGTGCACGACTGGGTCTACGAGGGCCGGGCGATCCACCTGCTCGACCTGACCCGCCTCGGCGCGAGCGTCACCCTGCGCGACCCGCACCGCCTCGACGTCACCGGTCCGACGCACTTCTCCGGTGCCGAGATCAGCTGCCCGCCGGCCCTCCGCCCCGCGGTGGTCATCCTGCTGGCGATGCTCGCGGCGAAGGGCGAGAGCGTCCTGCGCAACGTGGGCATCATCGCCCGCGGCTACGAGCAGCTGCAGGAGCGCCTGAACTCCCTCGGCGCGTCCATCGAGACGTTCCACGACTGAAGCGACCGCCTGCCCGCGTGACCCGACGGCCCGTCCCCGCAAGTGGGGACGGGCCGTCACCCGTTCTGCGCGGATCGACCCGTGCCTCCAGGCTGATGCGCAGGAGCGCTCCACCACCCACCCAGGCGACCGGTGCTGGATGGGGTGATGGCCACGAGATCGCTCTTGACCGTCCCCCTGTTCATCACCGTCGCGGCCGCCGCGGCGGCCTGGTTCGTCCTCGGCCCCGCCGCCGCGCTGGCGTTCGTCGCGCTCGCGCTCCTCGAGATCGCGATGGCCGCCGACTCGTCGGTGCCGATGGCTGGCATCGCCGGACGGCTGCACTCCCCCGCCCGACGGCTGTTCCTGTCGCTCGGGATCGTCGCGGGCGTCCTCGCGATGCGGCTGCTCCTGCCGCCGGCGGCGGTCGCGGTCGGCGACGCGACCGACCCTGCGAGCTCCGTGCAGGAAGCCGTCTTCGCGCCTGGCTCGTTCTCGGCGCACCTCGCCGAGGTGCGCCCCGCCCTCGCCGCCTTCGGCGCCGCCTTCATCTGGCTCGTGTTCGCCGAGTACCTGTTCAACACGGACCGTGCGTCGCGCAGGTCCTGGCTGGGCCGCCTGGAGGCCCGGCTCGCCGCCGTCGCGCGTCCTCGCGTCTGGTCGCTGGTCACCGCTGCGACGGGGGTCGCCGTCACGGCTGTCCTCGTCGGCGTCGACCGCGCGTGGTCGCCGGGTGCCCTGCTGCCGGTCGTGCTCGGCGGCGCGGCAGGCATCGCCGCGTACCTCGGGTCGAAGCGCGTCGCCGCCTGGGCGCTCGACGGGGTCGGCTCGGACACCGCGTCGATCGGGGTCGGGCGGGGTGCCTGGCGGATCCACGCCTACGCGTCGACGGTGGTGTTCGAGCGGGGGCTCGTGGTGTTCATGCTGTTCGAGATCCTGGACGGCGTGTACAGCCTGTCCGGGTCCGGAACCCTCGGCGCCGACGGCCTCGGAGCGCTCGAACAGGCGGCGGTCGCCGTGGCGGCGATCGGTGTCGGTGCCGTGTTCCTGGCGCGGTTGACCTCCCGGTTGGACGAGGCCGCGGGACTGAAGCGGCTGCGGTACCTGAAGGCCGGGGCGGCGTACGTGCTCGGAGTGCTCGCGGTGCTGCTGTGGGCGAGCCTGCTCGTGCCGATCCCCGGGGCCGTCGTCGCCTGGTTCGGCAGCGTGGTGATCGGTTCGGCGCTCGCGAGCTCGTTGCCGTGGCGGGCGTGGTGGCGTCGCGTGGCGCGGGGATCCGCGAGGTCGCGCAGCAGCAGCGGCCTCGCTCCGTGAGTCAGCGGTGGTCGCGGCGAGCGGCGGCTGCGGGCGCGTCATCGCGGACACCGGCGGCGAAGAGTGCCTCCTGGGCGTCGGCGAGGTCCTTGCCCTCGATCGAGAACGCGTCGAAGACCGCGTGCCGGAACCCGAGCCACCCGACCACGACACCGACCGCGACGAGCGCCGTGAGGATGCCGTACATGACCTCGGGGTGGTCGAGGAGCAGCGGGGTCACGAACGCCAGCAGCGCCGCGGCGATCCGGGCCACCGCGATGATCGTGCCCTGGACCGAACCGCGGAGCAACGTCGGGAACGACTCCTGTGACCAGACCTTCATGATCGCCTCGAAGGCGAACGCGTTGCCCACCGCGCCGAACGCGAGCATCGCGACGAGGGTCGGCAGCGAGAAGCCGAACACGAGCGGCAGGCCGTAGCTCACCACGAGGCACACGGCGCCGACGATGTAGAACGGCATCCGCAGCCGACCGTCGACGATGCGCATGAACCAGAACGCGAGCAGCATCCCGATCGGCACGCTGACCAGGTTCATCGTCGAGAAGAACGGCACCGACAGCCCGACGACGTTGACGGCCACGTAGGCGCCGAACTGCCCGCCGGTGTTCGCGCCGAGGTTCGTCAACGTGTAGAAGACCAGCAGGGACAGGAACGGCAGCAGGAAGATGCGCTGCGTCAGGACGTCACGGATGCCGTGGCGGGCAGCACGGACGGTGTGTGCGCCCGCGGCCTTCTCGGCATGGGCGTCGGACCAGGTGGTGGACTCCGGGATCGTGAAGCGCAGGACCATCACGACGAGTGCGACGACCCCGACGTGCGCGAACATGATCTGACCACCGGCGCGGCCCAGGTCTCCGACGCCCGCCGAGATGGCGTAGGTCGCCAGGATCCCGGCGAACCAGAGCACCTGGGAGAAGCCGACGAGCCCGCCCCGGTTCTCGTCGGTCGCAGCCTCGGAGATCGTCGCGAGCGAGACCGGCAGGTCCGCCCCGGTGCCGAGGCCGACGAGGATCGTGCCGATGAGCAGCCCCGCGAACGCCGGGCTCGCCACCAGGACCCCCGCACCGACGACGGTCATCGCCATCGTCACGATGAACACCGCCCGACGACCGAACAGGTCACCGAGCCGGCCGCCGGAGAGCGCGCCGATCGCGATGCAGAACGTGAGCGCGCCGGAGAGCACCCCGATCTGCGTGCCGGTGATGCCGATCGACTGCTGGTACAGGACGAGCGCGGTGCCGGAGCTCACGATCGCGGCCGCGTCGATGTACGAGGCCATCCCCGAGACGACGGCGACCCACCAGGGGTGCGGTCGCCGGGTGGGCTGCTGGGGTCGGTTCACTGCGTTCTCCCTTGAACGTCGGCCGAACACTGGATGAAACGGTTCAACCATTCGGCGGCACTGTAGCCCGCCCAGTGCCGCAACCGCAAGGATCATTCACTCCGCCTGCTGCCCACAGCCTCGCTGTTCGTTTCCTGAGGACATTGACTTCTGCGACTCCCAGAACCTACGGTCATCGCAGCGGCACCGTCGCCGCGCGTTCCCGAGGAGAACACCATGTCGATCGAGCACCTCGCCCGTGGCGTCGCCCATCCGGCCATCGAGTACCGTCCGGAGCTGCGGTGGTGGCTCGCCGAGGGCCTGCACACCGACGTGACCCTCCGACGCGAGGTCGACACCGCCCACACACTCGGGTTCGGCGGCATGGAGTTCCTGGCGATGGACGAAGGGGCGATCGACCACGGCCGGTACGGCTGGGGATCCGAGGAGTGGGTGCACGACTCGCAGATCGTCGTCGAGGAGACCACCGCCAGGGGCATGTCGGTGAGCTTCACGTCCGGGACGAACTGGTCGAACGCGAACCTGCCGACGATCGACGCAGACCACCCCGCCGCTGCGCAGGAACTCGACGTCGTGCACGAGGACCTGCCCGGCGGGACGAGCCGCTCGGGTGCGCTCCGTCGGATCGACCTCGACGCGCCGATCGCACAGACGACGCTCCCCGGCGAACGCGGGACGGTGCGCGTCCAGACGCTCGTCGCGGTGGTCGCGACGCGCGTCGTCCCGGACCCCGCCGGTTCCGGCGCCGCGACCGTGCTGGACCCCGACTCGGTGGTGGACCTGACCAGCGCGGTCACCGACGAGGCGCTCGACTGGACCGCACCGGAGGGCGGCACCTGGCGGTTGTCCACGTTCTGGAGCCACGGCACCGGCCAGACGGCGTCACCGTCAGCGACGGTCAACTGGACGGTGAACTACCTGGAGCGAGCGGGCGTCGACGCCGTGATCGACTACTGGGAACACGTCGTCCTGACCCCTGGCCTCCGCGCCGAGATCGCTCGCAATCCCCGTGCCCAGATGTACATGGACTCCCTCGAGCTGTCGACCTACGGCGCCGGTGGCCTCTTCTGGGGAGCGCACGTCGCCGAGGAGTTCCGGACGCGCCGCGGCTACCCGATCACGCCGTGGCTGCCGTTCCTGACCCGCAGCGCTCCGTTCATGGCGTCGAGCACCACGTACCACGCCGAACCGGTGCCGGACCGGGCGGTCGACGTCGAGAAGGTCCGCTTCGACTACGTCCGGACGCTCACCGACCTGTACATCGAGAACATGCTGCGCCCGTTCGCGGCGTTCCTGCACGCCAACGGCATGACGCTGCGGTCCGAGATCAGCTACGGGCTGCCGTTCGAGTTGACGCGCCCCGGGCCGGAGGTCGACGGGATCGAGACGGAGTCGCTCGAGTTCGCCGCCCAGATCGACGCGTACCGGCTGCTCGCAGGGCCGGCGCACCTGTTCGGCAAGCAGTACTCGTCGGAGACCGGTGCGACGACCCGCAACCACATGCTCGACCACCGGTTCACCGACCAGATCGTCGCGACGCAGCTCGCCGCCGGCATCACGAAGACCGTCCTGCACGGCTGGGCGAGCACCACGGGCGCCGAGGGCGTCACGAGCTGGCCGGGACACGAGGGCATGTGGAGCATGTTCTCGGAGCGCTTCGACGCCCGGCAGCCCGCTGCCGAGTTCTACCCGCTCTGGAACGACGCGATCGGCCGGTACCAGTACGTCCTGCGCCAGGGACGCCCGCGGATCGACGTCGGCATCCTGCACACCGACCACTTCACCGACAACGCGTCCGGCATGGTGTTCCGCGACGCCGACGGTGGTCGCGTCCCCGACGAGGTCGCCTACGGCCAGTACTGGATGCGCGACCGGCAGAACCACTGGTGGCGCGACCTCGGCATGCAGGACGCCGGGTGGACGTACGAGTTCCTCGACGGGTCGCTGCTGCTCCGCGACGACGTCCGGGTGGACGGCGGCCTGGTGCAACCGGACGGCCCCGGGTACCAGGCACTGCTCGTCTTCCAGAGCGCGCTCGATGCCGACGTCGCTGCACGCCTGCTCGCCTGGGCCGAGGACGGCGTGCGGATCCTCGTCGTGCACGGCACGCGCGAGCTCAAGTCGCTGATCGCCGGGACGGACACGCACCACCCACGAGCGGCCGCCCGCACCCCGGGCCTCGACGGGCGCGACGCCGAGCTCGCGGACACCGTCGAGCGGCTGCTGGCCCTGCCGTCGGTGACCGCGATCGACGACGCCGCCGACACCGTCGCCGCCCTGCGCGGCCTCGGGGTGACCGGCCGCGCCAAGTTCGTGACGGAGGACCGGAGCGTCCTGTCGCACCTGCGCGAGGACGGTGACCTGCTGCACGTGTACCTGTACCACTTCCTGTACGAGACGACCTCGGCCACCACCGTGGAGGTCGCGCTGCCCGGCACCGGCGCGGTCTACCGCGTGGACGCCTGGTCCGGCGCGGTGTTCCCCCACCCGGCCGCACGGACCGAGGGCGACCGGACGATCGTCACCGTGGACCTCGCGCCCGGTGAGACCGCGCTGTTCACCCTCGACCGCAGCGGGCCTGCGCGCGACACCGCACTCGACGCCCGGCTCGGCGGACGCACGACGACCGACGTCGTCGTCGAGATGACCGACTGGCGGATCGCGGTCGAGAGCTGGGACGCGGGCGGTGAGGAACTCATCACCGAGGACCGCGGCCACGGCTACGTCACGCGCGAGGTCCGGCCGCTGACCGACGTCCGACGACTCGACGCCGGTACCGGTCCGCTCCGTCCGTGGAAGGACCTGCCCGCGGTGGGACCGGAGGTCTCCGGGGTCGGCGAGTACGCCACGTCGTTCACCGTCGACACGGTGGACGACGACGGCGCCCGGTTCCTGCTCGACCTCGGGTCGACGGCCGGCGGGCTCGGTTCGGTCGTGCTCAACGGCGGACCGGCACGCGGGTTCGACACCTCGCACCCGGTGGTCGACGTCACCGACGACCTGCGCGTGGGAGAGAACACGGTGGTCGTGCGGGTCGCCAGCTCACTCAACAACCGGTTGCTCGCCCGCGGGTACTACGAGGACGTCCCCGACGTCATCGCGCAGCTGCTCGGCGACCCCGACGCGGTGCAGACGACACACGTCCGCGACCACGGCCTGCTCGGTCCCGTTCGTCTGGTGGTCGGATGACCCGTCGCGGCGGACGACCGAGCGGTGTGGACCTGCGCCCCGTCATCACCCCCGACCCGTTCGACATCCGGGTCGCGCTCGCGGGCATCGTGCACTGGGCGGACAGCCCGCAGGTCCGGCAGCGCATGATGACCGCGATCGACTTCCCGGTGGCCGATCTGTCGATGTTCCTGGTGGTCAACCAGCTGACCTACCGCGGCGCGACGAAGCCGAGCGTGCTCGCGGGGGCGTTGGGCACCGGTCGTGCCAACCTCACGAAGATCGCGAACCGGCTCGAGGACATCGGGCTCGTGGTACGGGTACCGGCTCCCGATGACGAGCGCAGCGTGTTGATCGCGCTCACCGCCGAGGGCCGCGGGTACGGCGAGCGGATCAGCGACCAGCTCAGCCAGGACCTCGATGCGGTCCTCGCCCACTGGGGTCCGAAGGACGTCGACGCCCTCCGGCGGGTGCTCGCGCGCCTGCGACACGACGCGGCGAACGGGTCCTGAGCCGAGCGTCGCTCCGGCACCCGTGTGCACGATCACCGTCGGCCGCGTTGACTGGAGTGTCGGTCGAACGAGGAGTGCACGTGCTGGGTCCTGAACTGGTGGTCGTCCTCGGCCTCGCCATCGCATTGACGGCGGGGATCGCGGACCGGATCCGGGTGGCCCCTCCGGTCCTGCTGCTCGTCTTCGGCGCTGCGCTGGCCTTCGTGCCGGAGTTCGCGGACGTCGAGCTGCCGGCCGACGCCGTCCTGCTGTTGTTCCTGCCGGCGCTCCTGTACTGGGAGAGTCTGACGACGTCGCTGCGCGAGATCCGGAAGAACCTGCGCGGCATCGTCCTGATGGGCACGCTGCTCGTCGTCGCCACGGCGGGCGCCGTCGCCGTCCTGCTCCACCTGCTCGGCATGCCGTGGGGTCCGGCCTGGGTGCTCGGCGCCGCCGTGGCCCCGACCGACGCGACCGCGGTCGGAGTGCTCACGAAGATGCTGCCGCGCCGGAACGTCACCGTGCTGCGGGCGGAGAGCCTGGTGAACGACGGCACGACCCTCGTCGTCTACGGCATCGCGGTCGCCGTCACGGTGGGCACGCAGGAACTCACGTTCTGGGGCGTGTCGGGGATGCTCGTCCTGTCGTACCTCGGTGGGGTCGCCGCGGGGCTCGCCGCGGCGTGGGTCGGCACGCTCGTGCTGCGCCGGGTCGACACCGTGGTTCTCGAGAACCTCGTCACGCTCCTCGTGCCGTTCGGTGCGTTCCTGGCTGCCGAGGCGATCGGCGCCTCCGGTGTGCTCGCCGTGGTGGCGGCCGGCATCGTCGTCAGCCAGGTCGGGCCGAAGCTCGACCGCGCCGAGACCCGGCAGCAGGTCCGCGCCTTCTGGTCGTTCCTGACGTTCCTGCTCAACGGTGCACTGTTCGTCCTGGTCGGCATCGAGGCGATGGTCGCGGCCCGGGCGCTGACGCCGTCCGAGCTGCTCCGCGCCGTCGGCGTCGTCCTGGCCGTCGCGGTCGTGCTCGTCGTGGTCCGGTTCGCGTTCCTCAACGCCGCGGGCGGCACCGTCTGGCTCGTCACCCGTCGCACGGGAGGCGCGCCCCGCGAGGGCCACCGCGACCGGCTCGTGAGCGGCTTCGCCGGGTTCCGCGGCGCGGTCTCGCTGGCGATGGCCGTCGCCGTCCCCCGCGTTCTGGAGTCCGGAGCGGACTTCCCGGACCGCGACCTCATCGTCTTCGTCACGGCGGGCGTGGTCGTCGTCACCATCGTCGGTCAGGCACTCGTGCTGCCGGCGGTCCTGCGGCGGGCTGCGCTGCCCGAGGACGAGTCGGTCGGTGAGGAACGTCGCTACGCCGAGCGGACCGCGATCGAGGAGGCCCTCGACGCCCTGCCGCGGTTGGCACGGTCGACCGGAGCCGACCAGGCCACCGTCGACCGGGTGCGCAAGGACTACGAGGCGCACCTGGACGTCATCCAGGCGCGCGAGGAGGACGACGACGAGCACCCGGCGGTGCAGCGGCACGACACCGCCGTCGCGCTCGAGCTCGCCCTGGTGCAGCACAAGGCCGCGACCCTGCTGCGGCTCCGTGACTCGGACGAGATCGACGACCTGGTGCTCCGCCAGGTCCGCGCCGGCTACGACGCGGAAGAGGCGCGACTCGACGGCATCACCCCCGCGTAGCGGGACACCGGACGGGGCGGTCAGACCGGTCGCGCGCGGTCAGACCGGTCGGGGGCGGTCAGCCCGCGATGCGGAAGCCGATGTGGCTCATCCCGGTGTCGGACTCCTGGCCGCGCCGTGCCGCCGGACGGTACCGGCGGCAGTAGCTGTCGGCGCACAGGAACGATCCGCCCTTCACGACCCGGCGCTCGACGGTCACGGCCTCGGACGCCGGCGCACAGCAGTCGTGCTCGGCGGCGGGGTCCACCCACCGGTCGCTCGTCCACTCCCAGACGTTGCCCGCCGTGTCGTGCAGACCGTAGCCGTTCGGTGGGAACGACCCGACCGGCGACGTCCGTCCGTACCCGCGTTCCGCGCGCCAGGGGAAGTCGCCGTGCCAGTAGTTCGCGCGCCGCTCCCCGGGGCGCTCCGCCTCGTCCCCCCAGGTGAACTCCGCGCCCTCGAGGCCACCGCGCGCCGCGAACTCCCACTCGGCTTCGGTGGGCAGTCGCCCGCCCGCCCACACCGCGTAGGCAGCCGCGTCCTCGTGGGCCACGTGCACGACCGGGTGGTCGGCGCGGTCGGCGATGGTCGAGCCGGGACCGGAGGGACGACGCCAGTTCGCGCCGGGCGTCCACGCCCACCACTGGCTGAGGTGTCGGAGGTCCACCGGCCCGCTCGTCCCGGTGAACACCATCGAGCCGGCGTGCAGGTTCTCGGCCGGGGCACCGGGGAACTGCGCCGGGTCGAGGGGCCGCTCCGCCACCGTGCGGTACCCGGTGGCACGGACGAACGCCGCGAACTCCCGGTTCGTCACGGCCTGCGGGGCGATCTCGAACGCGGCGACGGTGACGCTGCGCGCCGGGGACTCCTCCGGGTAGTGCTGGTCGGAGCCCATCGTGAACGCGCCGCCGGCGATCCGCACCATCGAGGAGCGGATCGCCGTGGCGGTGGTCGGGCCGGTGGTGGTCGGCACCGTCAGTCGCCGCCGGCCAGGAACGACTGCAGCTTGTCGACCGCCTGGTCGATGCTGAACGTCGCCGCGCGCTGTCGTGGCGGGAACTCCTCGAAGGTGTCCAGGAACTGGGTGACCAGCGTCGTGGCGGCGAGCAGCAGGTAGTCGTTCTCGAACAACCAGTCGAAGTACGTGTTCGAGGTCTGGTCCGCTCGTTCGAACGGATCGGTCCGCAGGTTGTAGAGCTTCGGGACCCGCAGCACGACGAACGGATCGAACCAGACCTGCAGGGTGCCGGTGACGCGCTGCTCCATGAACACCGCCTTCCAGTTGTCGAACCGGAGCGCGAGGACGTCGCCGTCGTCCGAGAAGTACACCAGGCCCGGTCGCGGACCCTGCTCGACCTCCCCGGTCAGGTACGGCAGGAAGTCGTAGCCGTCGATGTGCACCTTGTAGGTCCGGTCGCCGATCGTCTTCCCGACCTTGAGCTCCTCGACCGTGGTCGTGTCCCCCGCCGCCGCCAGGAAGGTCGGGAGCCAGTCGTGGTGCTGGATGATCGCGTTCGAGATCGACCCCGCCTCGATGTGGCCGGGCCAGCGGATCATCTGCGGGACCCGGAACGCGCCCTCCCAGTTCGTGTTCTTCTCGCTGCGGAACGGGGTCATCCCGCCGTCCGGCCACGTGTTCATGTGCGGGCCGTTGTCCGTGGAGTAGATCACGATCGTGTCGTCCGCGATCCCGAGCTCGTCGAGCTGGTCGAGGAGCGAGCCGACCACCAGGTCGTGGTCGATCATCGTGTCGTGGTACGGCGACTGCCACCGGCCGGCCTGCCCACGGCTCTCCGGCTTCGGGTGGGTCCGGAAGTGCATGTGGGTGGTGTTCATCCAGACGAAGAACGGGGTCTCGGACTCCGCCTGACGCCCGATGAAGTCCATCGCGGCGTCCGCGAACTCCTCGTCGATGGTCTCCATGCGCTTCTTGGTCAGCGGGCCGGTGTCCTCGACGCGCTGCTTGCCACGCCGTCCGTAACGACCGTCCTCGGTGTCGTCGTCCTCGTCGGTCGACCACGAGTGGATCACGCCGCGCGGCCGGGCCCGCTCGTTGAAGGCCGGGAACTCCTCGATCGACGGCCAGTTCGCCGACTCGGGCTCCTCCTCCGCGTTCAGGTGGTACAGGTTGCCGTAGAACTCGTCGAACCCGTGCGCCGTCGGCAGGAACTCGTTCTTGTCGCCGAGGTGGTTCTTCCCGAACTGGCCGGTGGCGTACCCGTGCGGCTTCAGCACCTCGGCGATCGTCGGGTCCTCGGCTCGGAGCCCCAGGTCCGCGCCGGGCATGCCCACCTTGCTGAGCCCGGTGCGGAACACGCTCTGTCCCGTGATGAAGGACGAGCGGCCGGCGGTGCAGCTCTGCTCCCCGTACGAGTCGGTGAAGCGCATGCCCTCGTCCGCGATCCGGTCGATGTTCGGTGTGCGGTAGCCCATCAGGCCATCGCTGTAGGCGCTCAGGTTCGTGATCCCGATGTCATCGCCCCAGATGACCAGGATGTTCGGCTTGTCCTTCGGCATCGCTGTCCTCCTCGTTCGTGTGGTCGTGCTCGTGCATGGATCGTGCTCGGGTGCGCTCCGGTGCGGGCCACCCCGACCGGGTGAGATCGTGGACGTCGTCGGCTCAGCCCGTCAGCAGCGCGACGGCCACCGCGACGGCGGTGGCCAGCGCGCACGCGATCGGCAGGAGTCCGAGTCCCTGGGCCGCCGTGGCGGTCGACCGGACCACCAGGTGCCGACCGTCGAAGCGGCGGAGCAGGAACCCCAGGACCACGACGACCACGAGGCCGACCCCCGCGATCGGGAGCGTCCACCACCAGTCGAGGGGCGCCACGAGGCCGAAGGCGACGAAGAAGGCCACGGTGGACACGAGTGACGCGGCCGTCACGAGGACGAGTGTCCGAGCCGACGGACCGACTTCGCTCGTCACGGGTGCCCACCGAGGTCATGCGCGATCGCCCGGAGGTCCTCGTCGGAGAGCGTCGTCCGGAGCACCGTGCCGCCGAGGTCCGTCATCGCGCCGACGAGCCGGTCCCCGTCGACCGACGCCACGGAGACGATGACGGCCGCCCCGCCCCGCGCCAGCTCGACGGCGAGACGCTCCCGGAAGTCCGCGTCCACGCCGGCACGGTCCAGGCTCGCGAAGAGCGCCCCCACCGCACCGCCGACGACGAGCCCCGCGAACGGCATGAGGAACAGGAACCCGAGCACGGTGCCGAACACCGCGCTCGAGGCCGCCCGTGCACCACGCTGCGAATCACGCCCGGTGGAGTCGACGTGGGTGCGACCGTGCTCGTCGACGTGCACGACGGCGATGCCGTCGAGGGCGATCTCCGCGCGGCGGTCGAGGCGCAGTGCGGCGTCGTGCGCCGCCCGGGCGCCGTCGTCGTCGTCGTAGGCGATGACGACGAGCTCGGTCGCCCGGTCGCTCACGCCGCAGCCGGAGCCGGCGCCGCGCGGGTGCTGCCGACCGCGTTCGCCTTGATCGCGTCGAACTCCGCCGCCGTGATCGTGCCGGCGTCGAGGAGTGCGCGCGCCTTGGCGATCTCGTCGGACGGTGACGTGCCCGCCACGGTGCGGATGTAGCCGTCGGCGGCGTCCTTCTGCCGCTGGGCGGACTCCGCGCTGCGGTCCGCCATCCCACGACCGCGTGCGATCAGGTAGACGAACGTCGTCAGGAACGGCACGAAGACCAGGAAGAAGACCCAGATCGCCTTGTACCACCCGCTGAGCGATCGATCCCGCACGAGGTCCGCGAGGACCGAGAAGAGCGCCATGAGCGAGGCGATGAGCGCCGAGATGACCAGCCCGTACCAGATCACTGCCCAGAACGTGTACCAGAAGTCCATGATCGTGTTCCCTTCAGGAGTGCGTGGGCGTGCTGTCTAGCGCCGACGGCGCGCGGCCGGCACCACCCGCTTCGGGCGATCCGGCGCGACGGGCTTCCCGGTTCACCCGATCAGGATGGTGCGCACCGGCCCGCGCGGCCGGACGATCCGGGGCATGGACACACTCCCCTCCTGGCGCCCGGGGCACGCCCGCGACGCCGTCGAACGGTTCCTGGCCCGCACGACCGGCGGGGACACCCCGCTGCCGGTCGACGACCGCGTCGCCGTCTTCGACAACGACGGCACGCTCTGGAACGAGAAGCCGATGCCGACCCAGCTGCACTGGCTCGTCCAGCAGTGGGCCGCTGCAGCGTCCGCCGACCCGGACCTCGCTCGCACGCAGCCCTACGCGGCCGCGCAGTCCGGTGACCTGTCGTGGATCGGGGGCGCCGTCGACCGGCACGCGAGCGGCGACGACTCCGATCTCCGGCTGCTGCTGGCAGCGGTGGGGCGTGTCACCGCCGGCGTGAGCGTCGACGACTACCGACGGCTCGTGTCGGACTTCTACGCGCACGCCGAACACCCCGTGCTCGGCGTTCCCTACGCGGCGACGGTCTACCAGCCGATGGTCGAGCTCGTGCGGCTCCTGCACGAGCACGGGTTCACCTGCTACGTGGTGTCCGCGGGGGAACGCGACTTCATGCGTCCCATGACGGAGCAGAACTACGGCATCGCCCCGGAGCACGTCATCGGCTCGGCCATGGGCTTGGAGTACGTCGACGGCGAGGTCCGCTACGTCGACGCGCTCGCGTTCTTCGACGACGGCCCGCAGAAGCCCGTCCGGGTCTGGAGTCGGATCGGGCGGCGGCCGGCCGTCGCGGTCGGGAACTCCGACGGCGACCGGGAGCTGCTCGAGTACACGGTGCCGGGCGACCGGGGACTCCGTCTGCTCGTCCACCACGACGACGACACCGGCCGCGGCGACCAGCCGTACGACAAGGGCGCCGAGGTCATGCTCCGTGAGGCCGACGAGCGCGACATCACCGTGGTCAGCGTCCGCGACGACTGGGCCACGGTGTTCCCCACACCGTGAGCGGATCGACTGCGCACCCGGAGGATCACGGCGCCCGAACGGACCGGTGGGCCCCGGACGTGCTCGGTCCCGACTTCGAGGCCCGCTCGTTGCCGCTCGAGGACGACGACGAAGGACCGGTGACCGCGACCCTCGTGCGGCGGACCCGGACCCACCGGCTCCCGCGACGGTGGCGGACCGCGATCCCGTGGCGGTCGGACCACCTCCCCCTGGGCGGCGCCGACGTGCTCTACGTCCACGGATGGTCCGACTACTTCTTCCAACGCGAGATGGCCGAGCACCTCGAGGCGCTCGGCGCGCGCTTCTTCGCACTGGACCTCCGGAAGTACGGCCGGAGTCTGCTGCCGCACCAGACCCCCGGGTACGTCGACGACCTCGCCGTCTACGACGAGGACATCGCTGCGGCACTCGACACCATCGGGCACGGTGACCCGAGCACGGACGTCGACGACTCATCCTGTTCGGCCACTCGACAGGCGGGCTGACGTTGGCACTCTGGAACAGCCGCCACCGGGGTGTGGCCGCCGGGCTGGTGCTCAACAGTCCGTGGCTGGAGTTCCAGGCGACCGGCTTCGCCCGCGAGCTGATCGCTCCGCTGATGAAGCTCGGCGCGCGACGCAACCCCCTTGCTCCGCTCCCGACCGTCGACCCCGGCTTCTACACCCGCACCGTGTCGAGCGGGTCCGACGGCAGCTGGACCTACAACCAGGCCTGGCGTCCGGAGCGCGGCTTCCCGCTCCACCCGGGGTGGCTCGCGGCGGTGTTCGCCGGTCAGGACCAGGTCGCCCACGGGCTCGGTGCCGAGACCCCGACGCTCGTGCTGCTCAGCACGCACAGCCTGCTGTCCCCGAAGTGGTCGGAGGAGATGACCCACGTCGACGTCGCACTGAACGTCGACGCCGTCGCGCACCGGGCACTCTCGCTGGGCGACGACGTCAGCATCGCCCGGATCCACGGTGCCCTGCACGACGTGATGCTCTCGGAACCCCGGGTCCGCGAGACCGCCTACACCGCCATCCGACGGTGGGCACGCACGCTCCCCCTGCCGGGCGCCTGACCGACCAGGACGATGACGATGACGATGACCGAGAAGCCCGAGCGCCCCCACTGGACGCGCCGACGCGAGGTGGCGACCGTGGTCCTCCTCTCGATCACCGCGGTGGTGACCGCCTGGTGCGGCTTCCAGGCGTCGAAGTGGGGCGGCGAGATGTCCATCTCGTTCAGCCAGGCGTCGAGCGCCCGGATCCAGGCCGCCGACGCCGCGTCCGGCGCGCGCGACGCACGGCAGTGGGACGTCACCATCTGGGTGCAGTGGGTGCTCGCCGATTCACGGGACGACGCCACGCTCCGCAGCTACGTGCAGGAGCGGTTCTCCCCGGAGCTCCGCACCGCGTTCGAGGAGTGGGACGGTACCGGTCGGACCGCGGACGGGCCGTTCGCGACGGACGCGTACGTGCCCGCCGGATCGGACCGCGCGGCGACGCTCTCGGCGAAGGCCGACCGGCAGTTCGACCGTGCCCTCGCCGACAACCAGCAGTCCGACGACTACTCGCTCCTGACGGTGCTGTTCGCCCTCGTCCTGTTCTTCGCGGCCGTGTCGGACCGAGGCAGCCGCGAGTGGGCTCGCATCGCGTTGTTCGTCGCCGCGGTCATCGGCCTCGTCGGCGGGGCGTGCCTGCTCGCCACGTTCCCCGTCCTGGTCTGAGACGGGCGCGAGCGCGGCAGGAGCGCCGACCACGGACCGGACGGGAGGCCCGGTGCCAGCTGGCACCGGGCCTCCCGTCCGGTGGTCTACGCGTCTTCCGGCGCCGCCGCGTCGGACGCGAGCGCCTTCCGACGCTGCGCGACCTGGACTGCGATCGCGACCGGGATCGCGGCGAGGGCGACCGCCCGCAGCCACGGGCGGTCGAACACGTGCCGGGTGGCGTGGTCGAGCGACACCGGACCGGGGCCGCCGAGCGCGAACATCGCCGCCGAGAAGCCGAGGAACGCCGGGAACTCGAAGCCGCCGTCCGCGTTGAAGAAGCCGTTCGGGGTGTGCACGCTCGACGCGACACCCATCGTCGTCGCGGCGCCCGCACCGGCGATCGGGGTGGCGAGCCCGAGTGCCAGGGCGGCACCGGAGCCGGCCTCGCCGATGCCGGCCAGCACGGCGTTCCGCTTGGCGGGGCGGAACCCCATCGCGTGCATGCCCTGCGCGGTGCCCTCGATGCCTCCGCCGCCGAACGCGCCGAAGAGCTTCTGGGAGCCGTGCGAGACGAGCACGGCTCCGAGGGCGATGCGGAGCAGGGTCTTGGCGGTGACCGAAGCGGTACCGGTGGTGTGCGAGCTCATGCGCGCGACGGTACGCCGCGACGGTCCGCCGCGACCGGCGATCGTGAGCAGAAATGGTCGGGTCGCCCGGAGGCACCCGACCATTTCTGCTCACGAAGCGCACGACGCGAAGCGCGACGCGAAGCGCGCAGCGCACGGCGCCGCGACGCGCGCAGCGCGCCTACCGCTTCAGGTTCGTCAGCTCCTGCAGCACCTCGTCCGAGGTCGTGATGATGCGCGCGTTCGCCTGGAACCCGCGCTGCGCCACGATCAGGTTCGTGAACTCCTGCGACAGGTCGACGTTCGACATCTCGAGGGTGCCCGCCGCGAGCGACCCGACGCCCGCCGAACCGGGACCGCCGACGGTCGCGGTGCCCGAGTTGCCGGTGGCACGGTAGCCCGAGGCGCCGGTCTTCTCGAGGCCCGCCGGGTTGGCGAACGTCGCGAGGGCGATGCGGCCGAGGGCGAGCGACGCACCGTTCGAGAACGTGCCCGTGACGGTGCCGTCCTTCGAGATCGCGTAGCCCTGCAGGGCGCCGGCCTCGCGGCCGTTCTGCGAACCGATCGACGCGGTGTTGAGCGAGGCGAAGCCCGTGAGCTCCCCCATGTCGACGGCGATGCCGCCGACCGTGAGGGCGCCGCCGGAGGTCAGCTTGCCGTCGGTGCCGAACGTGAGCGACCCGTTCGTGGTGGTCCCCTGACCGTTGCGTGCGGTGACGTCCCAGCCGGTGCCGGTGCGCGTGTAGGCGAGGGACATCGTGTGCTTGGCGCCCGAGGCGTCGTAGACGGTGGCCTCGCGGGTGATGGTGTCGCCGACGGCGGTCTCGGACGGCAGGTTGCCGGCGACCGAGGCCGAGGTGGTGCGGACGGCCGGTGCCGCGGCGTCGAGCGGCAGCGTGATGTCGGCGAGGCCACCGTTGTCGTTGACCACGCCGTTGGTGGCCGGGTAGCCCTGCACGATCTTGCCGTCGGCGGTGACCAGGCGGCCGTCCGCGTCGAAGTCGAACGCACCGGCGCGCGTGTAGACGGTGTCGTTGCCGAGGCGGGTGACGAAGAAGCCGTCGCCGGAGATCATCAGGTCGGTGGCCTTGCCGGTGGCCTGGGCCGAGCCCTGCGCGAAGTTGGTGGAGACGCCGGCGACCTGGACGCCGAGGCCGATCTGCGCCGGGTTGGTGCCGCCGACACCGGTCTGCGGTCCGCCGGCCCCCTGGGTCATCTGCGACAGGGTGTCCTGGAAGACCGTCGACGAGGCCTTGAAGCCGACGGTGTTGACGTTGGCGATGTTGTTGCCGGTGACGTCGAGCATCTGCTGGTGCGAGCGGAGGCCGGAGATCCCGGAGTAGAGCGAGCGGAGCATGGTGCGTCCTTTCGGAGAGGCAGGGAGAGCAGGAAGGAGAAGGGGAAGGAGAACGGTCAGGAAGCCGGAGCGGTGGTGGTGATGCCGGAGATCACGTCGAGAGCGACCTCCTTCCCGTTCACGGTGACCGTGGGCACGCTGTTCGCGTAGGACACGGCCGAAGCGGTCCCGGTGACGGCGGTACCGGTCGCAGCGTCGGTGTAGCTGACCTGCTTGCCGACGAGGTTCGCGGCGGCGATGCGCATCTGGAGCGAGAAGTTCTCGTTCCCCGTCGTGGTCTGGTTGGTGATCTGCTCCATCATCGCGAGCTGCGTCTGCTGGCTGATCATCTGGTTGGTGTCCATCGGCGACGACGGGTCCTGGTTCTGCAGCTGCGTGACGAGCAGCTTCATGAACACCTCGGAGTCCATCGTCTGGGACTTCTTGGCGGTCGAGTTCGCGGCGAGGGCCGCGGCCTGGGCAGCCTGGTCCACGCTGCCGGTGATGCCGTCGATTGGCATGGTTGCGTTCCTGTTCGTGAGCCGGTCAGGCGAGGACGTCGAGTCCCGCGGTGCGGATGGTGGAGGTGGACGTGGCGGCGGCGGCTGGCTGCGCGGCGGAGGTGCGCCGAGCCTCCAGGCCGGTGTCGGCACGCAGGCGGCCGTCGGCCGGTCGCTCGTCGCGACCGGCCGACGTGCCCGGGTGGTTCTGCGACGACAGGTCGAGCGTGGTGCTCAGCCCGGTGCCGGCGGCGTCGCGCCGCAGGTCCGGCAGCACCTGGCGGACCGCGTCGCGGCCCGCTTCGGACGCCGCGAACAGCTCGACGTGCATGCCGTGCGCGGTGACGTGCGCGCGGACCGTGACCGGTCCGAGGCTGTCCGGCACGACCTGCACGGTGACGACGTGTTCCCCGGGGCCGGCCTGCGCGAGCGAGAACACCGGGCGCGCGAGCTGCTGCCCGAGGGGCGCGGGCGTGGCCGTCTGGGACGTGACCGGCGCGGCGGCAGCGACGGGGGCGGGCGCGGCGGTCGGCGTGGTGGGCAGGACGAAGGGCGTCTCGCCGCCGCGCGTGGTGGTGACCGCCGGGAGGCCCGGATCACCCGCCGTCGATCCCTGCTGGTCCGTCCCGTGGCCGGTCTGCCC
>NZ_CACSJV010000035.1:0-37016 GCF_902706105.1 Curtobacterium sp. 18060
GACGTGGGGCGGGGTGGTTGTGTTTGTGTGGGTTTGTGGCTTATGGTTCCTGAAACCCACGGGAACGAAGGAGTTCGGGCATGTACGCAACCGAGCGGCACGACGCGATCGCAGCAGCGCTGCAGGACGCCGGCCGGGTCTCCGTCGCCGATCTGGCCGAGCACTTCGACGTCACCACCGAGACCGTGCGCCGTGACCTCGACACCCTCGAGTCCGCCGGGGTCCTGCGCCGCGTGCACGGGGGAGCGGTGCCCATCGGCCGCTCGAGCGTCGTCGAACTCTCCGTCGCCGAGCGCGAAGGGCAGCACGGTTCCGCGAAGTCCGAGATCGCCCGAGCCGCGATGCGCCTGGTGCCCTCGACCTTCACCGGCTCGATCGCGATCGACGCCGGCACCACCTGCGCCGCCGTCGCCGCCGAACTCGCACGGTGGGAACCCGCCACCGCTGGCGCGACCCTCACCGTCATCACGAACTCCGTCCCGATCGCCGCGACCCTGCAGCACAGCGAGCACGTCGAGCTGCACCTGCTCGGTGGCCGGGTACGCGGGGTCACGAGCGCCGCCGTCGGGACCGCCACCGTCGAGCAGATCAGCGCCCTGCGGCCCGACATCGCCTTCGTCGGCACGAACGGCCTGTCCGCCGGCTTCGGTCTGAGCACCCCGGACGAGTACGAGGCCGCGGTCAAGGGCGCCTTCGTCCTCGCCGCCCGCCGAGCCGTCGTGCTCACCGACGCCGCGAAGCACGGGGTCGAGGCCCTGATGCGCTTCGCCCGGCTCGACGAGATCGACACCGTGGTCACCGACCAGGCGCCGCCAGCCGACCTCGCCGGCGCCCTGACCGACGCCGACGTCGAGGTCGTCGTCGCATGAGCCGCCGCATCGTCACCGTCACGCCGAACCCGAGCCTCGACCGCACCATCGAGCTCTCCGGCGAACTGCAGCGCGGCGCCGTTCAGCGTGCCATCCGCTCCACCGCGGAGCCCGGCGGCAAGGGCGTCAACGTGTCCCGCGTCGTGGTCGCGAGCGGTGGGGACACCATCGCCGTGCTGCCCGGCGACGAGCTCGACCCCGTGCTGCTCGGCCTCGCCACGCGCGGCATCCCGACCGCCGCCCTGCCGATCGGTGTGCCGCTCCGCTCGAACGTCACCGTGACCGAGCCGACCGGCACCACCACGAAGCTCAACGAGCCCGGTCCCTCGCTCGCCGGCCGGCTGGACGACCTGGCCGACCTGGTCGCCGACACGGCCGCGGCGACCGCCACCGGACCCGCCGCCCGCTGGGTGGTCTTCGCCGGGTCGCTCCCGCCCGGACTCCCCGACGACGCGCTCGCCGTGCTCGTCCGCGCCGTCCGTGCGCGCCACGGTGAGGACGTCCGGATCGCGGTCGACTCGTCCGGCGTCCCGTTCACCGCCCTGCTGCAGTCCGGCGAGCGGATCGACCTGGTCAAGCCGAACGCCGAGGAGCTCGCCGAGGTCGTCGGCGGCGACCCCGACACCTACGAGCAGGACCTCGACGCCGCCGTGGCCGCTGCCGAGCGGTTGCGCGACCGGAACGTCGGCTCGGTCCTGCTGACCCTCGGCAGCGCCGGAGCCGTACTGGTGTCGGACGAGGGCGCCTTCGCCGCCGCAGCACCGCGGATCGTCGCCCGCTCGACGGTCGGCGCGGGGGACTCCTCGCTCGCGGGCTACCTGCTCGCCGAGGTGGCCGGAGCGTCGCCCGAGCAGCGCCTCGCCCAGGCCGTCGCGACCGGAGCCGCCGCCGCAGCCCTGCCCGGCAGCGACGTGCCCGCCCTCGACCACACCGACCCGACGGCGATCTCGGTCCGGGTGCTCACGACGCACCCGGCACCCGAGCCCGCCTGACCCCCAGCTCGAACACCCCCACTCCCCGAACACCTGCACGACCCGCGCGATCAGCGCCATTGCGAAGGAGCAAGCACATGTCCGCAGACTCGAGTCCGCGCCTCATCAGCGCCCAGCTCGTCGGCCTCGACGAGGACCTCGGTGCCACCTCGGCCGACGTCATCCGCGTCCTCGCCGACCGCGTCGCCGCGACCGGCCGCGCCGCCGACGGCCGGGTCCTGGCCGAGGACGCCATCAAGCGCGAGGCCAGCGTCGGCACCGGGGTTCCCGGCGGCATCGCGATCCCGCACGCCCGTTCGGCATCGGTGTCCGAGCCGACCCTGGCGTTCGCGCGTCTCGCCCGGAAGGTGTCGTTCGGCGCCCCGGACGGCGACGCCGACATCGTGTTCATGATCGCCGTGCCCGAAGGGGCCGACAAGGACCACCTGACGGTCCTCTCGACCCTGGCCCGTGCGCTCATCCGCGACGACTTCACCGCCGCCCTGCGCGCCGCAGCCACCCCGGACGAGATCGTCCAGCTCGTCGACCGCGAGGTGAGCGGCGAGGTGTCCGAAGCCGGCGTCGGGAAGGCGAGCAGCGCCTCCAGTCCGACCGCCGCACCCGCGCCGGGCCGCAAGGTCTTCGTCGGCGTCACCGCCTGCCCGACCGGCATCGCGCACACCTACATGGCGGCCGACGCCCTCGTCGCCGCGGCGCAGCGCGCCGGTGCCGAGATGCACGTCGAGACCCAGGGGTCCTCGCAGGTCGAGCCCCTCGACCCCGCCCTCATCGCCCGTGCCGACGCCGTCGTGTTCGCGGTCGACGTCGACGTCCGCGACCGCGGTCGCTTCGCCGGCAAGCCGCTCGTTTCCGGACCCGTCAAGCGCGGCGTCGACGAGCCCGACAAGATGATCGCCGAGGCCATTCGTGCCTCGGACGACCCGAACGCCGCACGCGTCCAGGGCGGTGCAGCCGTCGACGGTGCGTCCACCGCCAAGAACGAACACTTCGGCCAGGCGCTCAAGCGCTGGCTGCTCACCGGCGTCAGCTACATGATCCCGTTCGTCGCGGGCGGCGGGCTGCTCATCGCGCTCGGCTTCCTGCTCGCCGGCTACGGCATCGCGCTCACCCACGGTGACGACGGCGTGAACAACGCGGTCTTCGCGCTCCAGCACTACAACCTGGTCGACCTGCCTCCGGAGGGGCTGCGCTACTACCTCGGTGCCGCCGCGTTCCAGATCGGCTCCGTGTCGCTCGGCTTCCTCGTCGCAGCGCTCGCCGGGTACATCGCCTACGCCATGGCCGACCGACCCGGCATCGCGCCCGGCTTCGTCGCCGGTTCCATCGCCGTCTTCATGAACGCCGGGTTCCTCGGTGGCCTGATCGGTGGCCTCATCGCCGGTGCCGCGGCGTACTGGATCGGTCGCATCCCGACCTGGCGCTGGCTGCGTGGCCTGATGCCCGTCGTGATCATCCCGCTGTTCGCCTCGATCATCGCCTCCGGCCTCATGCTGCTCGTGCTCGGTGGACCGATCGCCTGGCTCATGACCCAGCTGACCGAGTTCCTCAACTCGCTGTCCGGCGCCTCGGCGATCCTGCTCGGCATCATCCTCGGCCTGATGATGGCCTTCGACCTCGGCGGCCCGGTCAACAAGGTCGCCTACGCGTTCGCCGTCGCCGGGCTCGGCGCCGGGACCGCCACCAACGTCGTGCCGTTCGAGATCATGGCCGCCGTGATGGCTGCCGGCATGGTGCCGCCGCTCGCCCTGGCACTCGCGTCGACCGTCTTGTACCGCAAGGGCTTCACGAAGCCCGAGCGCGAGAACGGAAAGGCTGCCTGGCTGCTCGGGGCGTCCTTCATCTCCGAGGGAGCGATCCCGTTCGCCGCAGCCGACCCGCTGCGCGTCATCCCGGCGTCGATGGTCGGTGCCGCGGTCACGGGTGCGATCTCGATGGCTGCCGGTGTGACCTCGCGGGCGCCGCACGGTGGGATCTTCGTGTTCTTCGCCATCGGAGACGTCGCGATGTTCATCGTCGCGATCCTGGCCGGCACGATCGTGTCCGCGCTGGTCCTGGTCGGGCTGAAGAAGTTCGTGCGTCGGGCCCCCGCGGCGGACGCCGCCGTGTCCGAGACTGCAGACGACCGCGTGGCCGTCGCCGTGTAGTCGACGTCACCACCTGTCGGACGGGCGCGCCCCGCTCAGCGGCAACGCGAAGCGTTGCGCGGGGCGCGCCGACCGAGCTTGCGAGGGAGGGGTGCCAGCTGGCACCGGGCCTCCCGTCTGTCCGTGGTCGCGCCCACCCCGTGAGGTTCCGAGATCTCGGAACCTCGGGGGCATGCGCGGCCGTTCGTGGAACCTCGGCGGAAGTGAGCGGCGGGTCGTGGAACCTCGGCGCGGCGAGAAGGGGCAGGCGTGAGCGCGTGAGCACGCCCGCCCGCCTGGGGCGCTCGCTACTCGGCGATGTTGGCCGTGATCGCGTCGATGTAGGCGGCGCGGTCCTCGCGCGAGTGCGGCCGCCCCGGGACGCCCGGGCGCTGCTCCCACGGGAACGGCCCGGCCTCGTGCCGGTACTCGATCCCCATCGCCTCGAGCCGCGCGGTGTGCTCGGCCAACCGCCCGCGGAACTCGGCGACGTCGCGCGGTCCGGTGACGTCCGCCGACCAGAGCGCCTCGGCCAGGGCGGCCACCCGCGGGAACAGCTGGTAGTCGAGCTTCCGGGCGGTGTCGACGTGCTCCGTCCACATGTTGCCCTGGCCGCCGATGACGTGGGCGCGCTCGGACTCGGTCAGGCCGGACGGCACCGGGTCGAAGCCGAAGACGTCGTCGACCGTCAGCACGATGGACACCGGGATCGGCTCGGTCGCCAGGTCGCTCTGGCGGTAGTCGAGGTAGGCCTGGTCGTCGGGCGACGAGATGACGTCGTGCCCGCGCCTCGCCGCCGTCCGCGCACCGGTCAGACCGCGCCACGACACGATGGTCGCCGAGGGGTCGAGGGTGCCGCCCTCGAGGATCTCGTCCCAGCCGAACGCCTGCCGCCCGTGCGAGGCGACGTGCGCCGCGAGCTGCCCGATGATCCAGGCCTGCAGCTGCTCTTCGTCCTCGAGCCCGAGTGAACGCATGCGCTCCTGCGTGCGGGGGTCCTCGACCCACTGCACCTTCGGGCACTCGTCGCCGCCGATGCCGATGTAGCGCGAGGGGAAGAGCGCGATGACCTCGTCGAGGACGTCCTTGAAGAAGTCGACGGTGCTGTCGTCGGCGTTCAGGACGTCGTCGGCGATGCCCCACTCGGTCCAGACCTCCACCGGCGTCTCGGGGTGCACGCCGAGCGACGGGTAGGCGGCCAACGCGGCACGGACGTGTCCGGGGGTCTCGATCTCTGGGACGACGGTGACGAACCGGTCCGCCGCGTAGGCGACGATCTCGCGGATGTCGTCCTGCGTGTAGTACCCGCCGTGCGGTCGGCCGTCGAACGCTGCGGGGTGCAGCACGCCGTCGGCGTCGGGGACGTGCGCGCCCACCTGGGACTCGCGGCGCCACGACCCGACCTCGGTCAGACGCGGGTACTTCCGGATCTCGATGCGCCAGCCCTGGTCCTCCGTCAGGTGGAAGTGCAGCCGGTTGATCCGGTGCGCCGCGAGCTGGTCGACGACGCGCATGACCTCGTGCTTGGTGCGGAAGTGCCGGGCGACGTCGAGCATGACGCCGCGCCAGGCGAAGGCGGGGGCGTCCTCGACGATGGTGGACGGGACGGACCACGGCCCGGTGCCGACGCGGCCGCTCCGGTACACGTCGGCGGGCAGCAGTTGGAGGAGCGCCTGGACGCCGTAGAACACGCCGGCGGCCGAGCCGCCCGCGACGTCGACACCGTCGGGTGTGACGGTCAGGCGGAAGGACTCGGCGCGCTCGCCCTCGGGCGACGGCGGACCGGCGGGCAGGGAGGGGTCGTCGGTGACGCGCAGCGAGATGACGCCCGTCCGGACCGACCCGTCGGCGGAGGCCGCCCCGTCGACCGCCACGTCCTCCGCTGCGTCGCGGACCGGCTGGCCGGTCGACGCCCGGAGTGTCTGCTGCAGGTACAGTCGGACCGATCCGCTCGCTGCGTCCGCTGCGATGCGGGTCGACGGGGTGATCTCGAAGGCGCCGGTACCGGGGACGGCGCGGCGCGGTCGTGGGATGAGCATGTCGGAGTCCACCATTCCTCAATGATCTTTCGTAATGTGGAGGCTATGGCCGTGGACGAGACCGTGTCAACGATCCCGAGTGTCGTGGGGACGACGCCGGGTGTGCTCCGACTCATGAACTCCCGGGCCATCCTCGACGAGCTCCTGCGCGACGACGCGTCGCGCACCGTGACCGAGCTCAGCCGCACCGTCGGGCTCTCCCGCCCCACGGTCGAGGCGGCGCTCGCAGACCTGGTCGACGAGGGCTGGGTGACCGAGGCCGAGGCGATCGCCACCCCGAACAAGGCCGGCCGCCGGGCCAAGCGCTTCGCCGCGGACGCCACCGCCGGTTCCGTGCTCGGCGTCGACCTCGGACTGCACGGCATCGTCGGCATCCGCGCCGACCTGCGCGGGAACACCCTCACCCGGGTCGAGGAGCGCTACGCCGACCTCGCCGACGCGGAGCAGGCCTGGACGAGCGTGCAGGACGTCGTCCGCCGCCTGACGGCCGACTCGGAGGCGTCACCGGTCCTCGCCGCCACGTTCGGCGTCCCCGCAGTCGTCGACCGCGCCGGCGAGATCGACTACACGGTCGCGGTGCCGGAGTGGGTCGAGCGCCGCGTGCCCGGCCGGATCCAGGACCTCTTCCCCGGCATCGCGACGTTCTTCGACAACGACGCCAAGCTCGCCGCCACCGCCGAGGCGATGTGGGGGCGCTTCCGAGGCGTCCAGGACGGCCTGTACCTGGTGATGGGTCGGCAGATCGGTGCGGCCTACGTCATCGACGGGGCGTTGGCGCGCGGCGCGCGCGGTGCGGCTGGCGAGATGGGCGGCCTGGCCTCGACCGGGTGGCCCGGTGCGCCCGCCCGCCTGGAGGCCCGGATCACGTCCGACACGGACCTCGAGTCGGTCTTCGCCGCAGCCGGGCGCGGGGGCGCAGCGCCGGGTCGCGTCGGCGAGGACGGTCCGGACCCGGCGGCGGTCGACGTCGTCCGCGCCTTCGCGGACGACGTGGCACCGGGCGTCGTGCAGCTCGTCACGACGATCGACCCAGAGGTCGTGGTCGTCGGGGGTGAGGTCCTGCCGGCGGCACCGGTGTTCGCCGAGGCGCTCGCCGCGGTCGTCACACCCCAGCTCCGGCACCCCGTCGAGATCGTCCCGTCGACGGTCGGTCGTGACGCCGTCGCCCGCGGTGCCCTCGCGCGGTCGTTGACGCACGTGCGGACCTCGCACATGGGACTCGGCTGACGTTCAGGTACCGCGCCGGGTCCTGACAGGGCGCTCAGGGATGCTGGGGGCATGACGACTGCCGTGACCGCCCGTGCCATGACCGTCGCCACCGGCGACTCCACCGCTCCCTCGGACCTCGGCGGACTCTCCGGCCTCGTGCTCCAGATCATCGACGCCCTGGGGGAGTGGGGCGTCGCGCTCATGCTCTTCATCGAGACGGTGTTCCCGCCGATCCCGTCCGAGCTCATCCTGCCGCTGGCCGGGTTCCTGGCGGGCGCCGGGCAGATGAACCTCGTGCTCGTCCTCGTGCTGGCGACGCTCGGGTCCTACCTCGGTGCGCTGGTGCTCTACTGGCTCGGCGCGAAGATCGGGTTCGAGCGCACCACGCGGTGGTTCGGCAAGCTCCCCCTGGTCGACGAGGACGACTTCCGCAAGGCCGCCGCGTGGTTCCACCGGCACGGCAAGAGCGCCGTGTTCTTCGGCCGCTTCGTCCCGATCGTGCGGAGCCTCATCTCCTTGCCCGCGGGCGCTGACCGCATGCACCTCGGCACGTTCTCGGTGTTCACGATCATCGCGAGCGGCATCTGGAACAGCGCCCTGGTGCTGCTCGGTGCTGCCTTCGGCTCCCAGTACGACCGCGTCGAGCAGTACACCGAGTGGATCGACCGGGTGCTCTACGTCGCGATCGCGGTCGTCGTGGTGACGTTCGTGGTCCGGCGGGTGCGACGGTGGCGGGCAGACCGTCGCGCGGACGGTGGCGGCAACGGCGACGGTGCCGCGAGCGGGGGCGCACGAGGTCGTCGTCGCGCCGAGCCCGCCCGCGACTGAGCCGGTCGTCGTCAGGCCTTGGTCAGCGCCGACTCCTTGTGCGCGGCCTGCTTGCCGCTCTTCTCCGACTCGACGATCCAGTACGGATCGTCGTCGGTCGGCTTGAACGTCTGACCGTCGAACTCGAAGTCGCTCGTGCGCTTCCGCACGAGTTTCCCGGTCGTCTTCCCTTGCGGGGTGTTCCAGTGCACCTCGTCACCTTTCGTCAGTGCCATCGCTGTCCTCCTTGCGTGATCGCTCACCCCGGTCGGAGGTCGAACGGTACCCTGATGCATCCGCATGAACACAGGGAAGTACGCCGATCACGATGTCATAACACCCGCCCAAAAGCGGGGTCGGACGCGTACCGTTTCTCGTGAGCCAACACGCCGGCAGCAGCCGCGGAACCTGCGGCTCCCGACGGAACGACGGACACCATGACCCTGCTGGACGGCTTGCGGACGGAGACGGTCCTGTCGGGCCGGTACCGACTGGTGAAGCTCATCGGCACGGGTGGCATGGGGACCGTCTACGAAGCCCGCGACGAGCACACGTACCGCGCCGTCGCCGTGAAGCTCTTCGCGACGCCGGACAAGATGACGACGGCCGATCGCGTCCGTCAGGAGCGCGAGATCCGGCTCCTCAGCATGCTGTCGCACCCCGGGCTCATCCCGCTCTACGACGCCGGCACGCACGACTTCCCCGACGGCCCGCACCGGTTCATCGTGATGGAGCTCATCGCCGACACGACGCTGCTGCGCCGACTGTCCGAGGGGGCCCTGCACAACTACGAGGTGGCCGACCTCGGCGCCCAGCTCGCCGATGCCCTGGCCTACGTGCACTCGCGCGGCATCGTGCACCGGGACGTCAAGCCCGCCAACATCCTGATCAGCGACGAGGGCTCGTCCGGCTTCGCCCGGACCGTGAAGCTCACCGACTTCGGCGTCGCGCACTTCGTCGACGGCTCGCGCCTGACGAACGACGGCACGATCATCGGCACGGCGGCGTACCTGAGCCCCGAGCAGGTCGCGGGTGAGCCGATCAGCTTCGCCACCGACGTGTACTCGCTCGGACTGGTGCTGCTCGAGTCCCTGACCGGCAAGCAGGAGTACTCCGGCACCCTGATCGAGGCGGCACTGGCCCGCCTGCGGCACGACCCCGTGATCCCCGACGACGTCGCCTCGGAGTGGCGCGAACTGCTCAGCCGGATGACCGCCCGCGACCCGGAGCGTCGTCCGACCGCGGTGGCGATCGCGAACGCCCTGCGGGGCGGCTCCACGCAGGTCACCGGCCCGGTGCCGCTCGGACCCGAGCGCGTCAAGCACCAGCGCGACCACCGGATGCACCGTGCGGCCCACCGGCACGCGAAGCGCGGGACCTTCTCGGCCGTCCGCCGCTGGCGTCGGCGGAACGTGCTCGTCGGCTCGTTCGCGGCGTTCGGCGTGCTGGTCGCGTGCGGCTCCGCCTACGTCGCCGGCATGCTGCACTGACGTCGCGAGCTCGTCCCGTTCGTCCGTGGTCCCTGGCAGGATGGACAGCATGACCGACCAGCGCTGGATCAAGATCTGCGGCCTGTCGACGCCCGACACCGTGGACGCCGCCGTCGACGCGGGCGCCGACGCGGTCGGGTTCGTCTTCGCCGCGAACAGCCCCCGCACCGTGACGGCCGACCTGGCGAAGGAACTCGTCGAACGGCTGCCGGACGGCATCGACGCCGTCGGGGTCTTCCGCGACCAGAAGATCGACGAGATCGTCGGCATCGCGTCCGAGGTCGGGCTCACCACCCTGCAGCTGCACGGTGGCGAAGCCGCGACCGACTTCGCCCGGGCCCGCGACGCCGGCTTCTTCACCATCCGGGCCCTCGCGGCCGAGGACTACCTGCGTGAGACCGCCGAGCAGCGCGCCTCGTACGACCACGACCTGCTGTTGCTCGACGCCGCCGTGCCGGGCAGCGGTCGGCTGATCGACCCCGCCGTGATCGAGGGCGGGATCGACGAGGCCTGGATCCTGGCGGGCGGCCTGACCCCCGCTAACGTCGTCGCCGCGGTCGAGGCGCTCGACCCCGACGGTGTCGACGTGTCGAGCGGCGTGGAGTCCGAGCGCGGCGTGAAGGACCCGGCCAAGATCCGCGCGTTCGTCGAGGCCGTCCGCAGCCTGGGCTGACGCGGGGTCAGCTGCCGCGCCGTCGGCTGCCGCGCGGTCAGCGCAGGGTCGGGATGAGCTCGGTCAGGAAGGCGTCGGTGTCCTCCCAGCCCTCGACCGCGTGGCACGGCACACCGAGGGCCTTCACCGGGTAGTCGTTGCCCTCGGGGTCGAGCCGGTCACCGACGAAGAGCATGTCGTCGAGCGCGATGCCGGTGATCTCGGCGAGGCGCTGCATGCCGTACGCCTTGTCGATGCCCTTGCGGGTGATGTCGACGCTGGTCGAACCGCCGGACCGGACCTCGAGGTCGGGGAGCTCGGCCTGCACGCGGCGACGCAGGTCGTCCTTCTTCGCGCCGGTCGGGTCCCACTGCTTCTTGACGTCGACCGGAGCGGCCTGCCCGAGGGCCGAGAACGTGATCTGCGACCCGCGGTCCTCGAGGATGTCACCCCAGGTCTCGGACTCCCAGTAGCCGGCGTCCTTCGCGACGGACTCGACCGCTGCGAGAGCGCGTGCCTTCTGGTCGTCGGTGAGGTCCTCGGCGTACTGCAGGGCCCAGTCGTCGTCGGACCAGCGGTAGTACCGCGTGCCGCACGTCGGCAGCAGGTGCAGGTCGTCGAGGGCCAGGCCGTCGCGGTGGCGGAGCGGGGTGACGAGCTGCTGCTCGAACTGCGTGAAGTTGCCGCCGGAGATGACCGCGACCGGCACGACCTCGAGCAGGGACGCGAAGGTCTCGAGCATGCGGGGGTCGAGGGAGGACTTCGACGGGGCGAGGGTGTCGTCCAGGTCGAAGGCGACGAGGCGGGGCGTGGTCATGCCCCGATCCTGCCAGAGGCCACCGATCACGTGCCGGGTGCGGTGTTCACCGCACGCGACTGCTGCGCGATGTCTGCGGGGTCACGCGGGTCAGGCGCGGTGCGTCGCGGGGACCCGGTCACGGTCGTACGTGATGTCCGTGTAGCCGTGCGGCGCCGGGTTGCCGTCGTCGTCGAGGTTCACGAACACGACCTCGTCGATGGTGAGGATGCTGCGGTGCGTGAAGAGGTTGCGCGCCTCGGCCCGCATCGTGAGCGAGCTGCGGCCGAAGCGGGTGGCGACGAGGCCGATCTCGACGATGTCGCCCTCCTTCGCCGAGGACACGAACTCGATCTCCGACATGTACTTCGTGACGACCTTGCCGTTGCCGAGCTGGATGATCGCGTAGACCGCGGCCTCTTCGTCGATCCAGCGGAGCAGGCTGCCGCCGAACAGGGTGCCGTTGGCGTTGAGGTCCTCGGGGCGGACCCACTTGCGGGTGTAGAAGTTCATCTCGGGCTGCATGTCACGACATTCTACGCGGCAGCGGGTACGGCAGCGGCCGCGCCCCGGTGGGGACGCGGCCGCGTGCTGGTACCGCTGACTACTCCTTGACGAGCACGACCTCGTCGAGGGGCAGGCGGGTGCGCGGTGCGACCTCGCGCTCGGCCGCCTTCTCGTCGAGCTGCGACGGGTGCGCGACGGTGCCGATGGCGGTCACGGTGAAGGGCAGGAAGCGCTCCGGCAGGTCGAACGCGGCGCGCAGGCCCGCGGCGTCGATACCCGCCATCTGGTGCACGTGCAGGCCCTCGGCGTGCGCCTGGACGGTGAGCGCCGCGAGCGACTGGCCGAGGTCGTACTGCGCGAAGGGGCGCTCGTCGCCGTCCTCGGTCACGGTCTCGAGCACGCCGACGACGAGGGCGCTGGCGCGGAAGGCCCAGGCGGCGTTGAAGCCGAGCAGGTTCTCGTTGATCTTGCGGAACGTCTCGGTGCCACGACGGCCCGCGATGAAGCGGCGGGGCTGGAAGTTCATGGCCGACGCGGCCCAGCGGGCGGCCTCGAGGACGGCGTCGAACTGCTCGTCCGAGATCGTCGCGGTCTCGTCGTAGGAACGGGGGCTCCAGCGCTCTTCGAGCAGGGGTACGAGGGGCTGGCTGGAGTCGGTGGACCGGGTGAGGGTGTCGGCGTTCGTCGAGGTCATGGTGCCTGCAACGGTATTCGATGCGAACGTATTTCCGACCTGAGCGACGTCACATGGTGCAAGGATGGACGCGATGGGTGGCGTGTTGACCGGCTTCGCGATCATCGGCGCGATCATCGCCGGTGGGTACGTCGTCGGGCGCATCGGACTGCTCGGCCCGCACGCGCAGTTCGTGATGAGCCGCCTCGCGTTCTTCGTGCTCATGCCCTGCCTGCTCTTCCACACCATCGCCTCGGCCGACATCGAGTCGCTGCTGTCCCCGATGCTCTGGGTCTCGCTGCTGAGCGCCGCCGTGGTCGCACTCGGAGCGGCGGCCGTCTTCCGGTTCGTGCTGCGGCGACCGGTCACCACCACGACGGTCGGGGCCCTGGCCGCGAGCTACGTCAACGCGAACAACATCGGCCTGCCGGTGGCCGTCTACGTGCTCGGGCAGGCGACCGCGGTGGTGCCGGTGATCCTGTTGCAGCTCATCGTCATCGCGCCGGTCGCGTTGACGATCCTCGACGCCGCGACCTCGGGCGCCGGCGGCTGGGGACGCCGGATCTCCGGGCCGTTCCGGAACCCGATCATCATCGCCTCGCTGGTCGGCCTGGTGTTCTCGGCGACCGGCGTCACGCTGCCCGACCCGGTGCTCGAGCCGTTCTCGCTGGTCGGCGCGGCTGCCGTGCCCGTCGTCTTGCTGTCGTTCGGGATGAGCCTGCACGGTGCCGCGCCGCTGCGGGACCCGGCGATCCGGACGGACGTCATCGTGGCGTCGTCGATCAAGCTCGTGGTGATGCCGGCGGTCGCGTACGTGTTCGCGCGCTTCGTGTTCGGGTTCGGCGACCAGGACGTCTTCGTGCTCACGACCCTGGCGGCGTTGCCGGCGGCGCAGAACGTGTTCAACTACGCGCAGCGCTACGACGCGGCGGTCCCGGTCGCCCGCGACGTGGTGCTCATCTCGACGATCGGCTCGGTCCCCGTCCTGGTCGCGATCGCCGCGCTGCTGCACCCGTAGCGCGCCCTGGGCGCACCGCGAGGCGGACGGGAGGCCCGTGGCGGGGCCGCCCCGTGCCTCCCGTCCGCCGTGGGGTCGCGTGCACCGCGGATGGTGAGCAGAAATGGTCGGGTCGCGGTCACCGACCCGACCATTGCTGCTCACGAAGCGCATCGGGGGCGCGCGTACGCTGACACCCACGGGGCGGACCCGCCTCGGGACCACGACGGACGGAGACCTCCGATGGACACGATGGCGATGATGAAGAACATGTCGATGACGGACATGCCCGCAGCGATGGACATGGACGTGATGCAGGACACGATGATGGCGATGAACGCCGCGTCGATGGCCGCCACGATGTGCTCCGCGAGCGACATGCGCATGGGCGGCGAGATGGCCACGTGCGCCGCGATGTGCTCCAACACGGCGATGATGGCCGACACCGGCATGCGGATGATGATGCGTCCGGCCGGCATGGACCTGCCGAGCATGCAGGCGATGCTCATGGCCGTGATGACGATGGGCACGATGTGTGCTGCCGAGTGCCGGAAGCACATGGACATGGACGAGTCGTGCCGCTACTGCGCCATGGCCTGCGACGAGATGGTCGCGAAGTGCGAGGCGATGCTCGCCTCGATGTCCGCCTGAACCAGGCCGACCGTCTGCGCTACGCGCTGCGTGCCGTGGTCTGACGACCACCAGCGCTGAGGATCTCCGCAACCGGGTGGTGGGCGACCGGATCGCCGACCGACAGGAAGCCGTCGGCGTCCGCCACCCGGAGCTGGGTCAGGCCGCCGTCCAGGAACACCACGACGGCGTCGGCAGAGCGGGTCTCGACGACGATGCCGTCGCGCCAGGCGCTGGGGGCCGCGTTCGCCATGACGCGCTGGATGGGAAGGATCGTCGTGCGGGACATGGCTTCACCTGCTCTCGAAGGGGTTCGGTGCAGGAAATCTACGTCGGCGCCGTCACGTGCTCAACGAGGGCGGACGCCGGGCGTAACAGAACGCGTCACGACCGCGTGACCACTCAGAAGATCATCGGGCGGTCGTCGTCGAGCGACGTGTCCAGGTCGAGGTCGACCACCACGGGGACGTGGTCGCTCGGGGCGTCGCCCTTCCGCTCGTTGCGGTGGATCGAGGCATCGGTGACGACGTCGGCGAAGGCCTGGGAGCCCATCACGAAGTCGATGCGCATGCCCTCGTTGCGCGGGAACCGCAGCTGCTTGTAGTCCCAGTAGGTGTAGCCGTCAAGGACGATCGGCCGGACGACGTCCTGCAGCCCCTTCGCCTCGAACGCCCGGAACGCGGCGCGCTCCGGTTCGCTGACGTGGGTGTGCCCCTCGAACACGCGGACGTCCCACACGTCCGTGTCGAGCGGTGCGACGTTCCAGTCGCCCATCAGCGCGAGCGGGGTCTCCGGCGACGCGGCGATCCACTCGGCGGTGCGGTCGGCCAGCTGCGCGAGCCAGTCGAGCTTGTACGTGTAGTGCGGGTCGCCGACCTCGCGCCCGTTCGGCACGTACAGGCTCCACAGGCGCACGCCGTCGACGGTGACGCCGATGGCCCGGGCCTCGACGGGCAGGTCCGGCCCCTCGTGTCCCTTGAGGAAGCCGGGCTGGCCGGGGAAGTCGCGGGTCACGTCCTCCATCGGCAGCCGGCTGGCGAACGCGACACCGTTCCACTGGTTCAGGCCGTGCGCCTCGACGTGGTAGCCGGCGTCCTCGAACGCCTGCACCGGGAACTGCTCCGGCTTGCACTTGATCTCCTGCATGCCGAGGACGTCGACGTCCTCGCGCACCAGCCAGTCGACGACCCGCCCCACTCGGGTGCGGACGGAGTTCACGTTCCAGGTCGCCACGCGCATGGCATCGAACCTACCGGGGACGACCGACCCCGCCGTGCAGCGCGCCGCCTGCCGCTCTCGGGCGCAGCGCGGCACGATGGTGTTCGCTGGAAGTCCAGCAAGCGAGCGCAGGAGGCACTGATGGCATCGACGACGAACCGCGTCGACGGGACCGTGACGACCGGCACCACGACCGGCACCACCACCACGCAGGTCACGGCCAAGGGCAAGACGATCATCGACGACACCGTCGTCGCCAAGGTCGCGGGCATCGCCGCGCGTGACGTCCCCGGCGTCTACGCCCTCGGCGGGAACGCCTCACGGGCCTTCGGCGCCATCCGCGACGCGATCGGCTCGAGCGCGCTCGGCCAGGGCGTCCGGGTCGAGGTCGGCGAGACCCAGGTCGCCGTCGACCTGACGATCGTCGTGGACTACCCGATCCCGATGATGGACGTCGCGTCCGCCGTGCGCGCCGCCGTCACGAGCGCCGTCACCGAGCTCGTCGGGCTCGAGGTCACCGAGGTCAACATCGCGATCAACGACGTCAACATCCCGGCACTGAACGGCACCGCCGACGACCTCGACGGCGACGTCCGCGAGGGCCGGGTCCGGTGAACGCCACCGTCGTCGGGATGGGCGTCGGCGCCCTCCTCGCGATCGTCGCGGTGACCCTCGGGTTCTGGGCGTTCGTGGTCGTCGCCGTCTGCATGGCCGTCGGCGGCCTGATCGCCCGCATCGTCGCCGGTGACGTCGACGTGCGTCGCCTGGTCGACGTGCTGCGCGGACGCCGGAGCTCGTCGTGACCGACGCCGCCGTCGCCACGGTCGGCGACAGCGGCGTCCGGCTCCGCGGCTCCGACCGCATCGGCACGTCGGCGCTCGTGCACACCGCCCAGGCGGTCGCCGCCGAAGCGCTGCGCGTGGCCTTCCGGGAGGTCCGTGCCCGGGTCTCCGACGACGGCCGCGGCGCGCTGGCGGTCGAGATCACCGCCCCGCTCACCCTGCCCGTGCTGGGGACCCACGCGGTCCCCGACGAACCCGTCGTCACGAGCGCGCACCGGGCCCGCGGCACGATCGCCGAGCGCCTCCGGACCATCACCGGCCGACAGGTGTCCCGGGTGACCGTGACGTTCGCGTCGTCGGTCGTCGACGTCCCGCGGAGGGTCCGGTGACCGCCGTGGACGGCCGGACTGTATCGGTTCCCGACGCCGGCCCTGCACCGTCCACCGAGCACGCCGCCACGTACCGCCGTCTGCTCCGCCGCGAGACCCACGTGTCCCGGTCGGGCGCCGTCGTCATCGCGATGCTCATCACCCTCGTGCTCGCAGCCGCTGCCGTCTTCGCCGGTGCCCTCGTGCTGCTCGACCAGAACGTCCTCGGCGTCGACCCGCGTGCCGTGGTGGACGCCGCCCTCGCCGCGCCGGACGGCCTCGACACCACGCTCGTCGTCGGGATCGCGGCGATCGTCGCCCTCGTCGGCCTGGTGCTCCTGCTGCAGGGGTTCCTGCCGCAGCGGCGTCCGCGCCACGCGATGGCATCCGACCGGCTCGCCGTCGTGGTCGACGACGAGGTGCTCGCCTCCGCCGCGGCACGTGCCGCCCGTTCCGTCACGCGGCTCGGGCCGGACGCCGCCGTCGGCACCGTGGGCCGCCGGACCGTCGAGGTGGTGCTGCGTCCTGCCGCCGGCGTCGACGTGCCCGCCGTGGCCGCGACCGAGGCCGTCGAGCACGAGTTCGCGGGGATCGACGCGCTGCCCGCCCTCGCTGCGCGGGTGCGCGTCCAGCCGACCGGACGGGTGGACGGATGAACGCGACCAACCGTGGGCTCGGACGGACGGCACTCGTCGTCGTCGGGCTCGTCCTGTTCGTCGCCGGGGTCGGTGCGATCCTGGTGCAGACGGCCCAGGGCCTGCCGCTCGTGGCGTCCTGGTGGCGCACGGCCAGCGACGCACTCGCGGGCCTCGGCACGGACACGTCGCGCGATGACTCCCTGCTGTCGTGGACGTGGGTGCTCGGTGGCGGGGTCGTCGTCGGCATCCTGGCGATCGTGGTGCTGACGACGCTCGGCGGTGGCCGCGAGGGCACCGTCGTCGAGAGCGACGGATCCGCCGGCGGCGTCGCCGGTTCGGTGCGCGTCGAGTCCACGGCCGTGCAGCACGCGCTGTCGTCGGCGATCGGGGAGCTCCCGCAGGTGGCCTCGCTCGCGGTCGACGTCTACCGCGTCCGCGGCGGCCGGGCGATCCGGGTGCGGGTCCGTCCGCGCCGGGGTGCATCACCGCGCGAGGTCACCGAACGGGTCGAGGCCGTCGTGGCCGACCTGGACGCCCTGCTCGGCGAACGACTGCCGGTCCTGCTCGAGATCGCACGCGGTGGGGCCGGGTCCTCGCGCCCGGACCGCGTGCACTAAGGCCGTCGTGGTGCGGTCGATCGGCGGGCTGCCGGGGCCGGACTCCGTCGTCCCCGTGCCGCGGGTGGTCGTGGAGGCCGCCCGGGGCCGCGAGGTCGCCCTGGCCTGGCACAACGAGATCGGTGGCACGACGTTCCGGATCGGCCCGGACGAGCACGCCGACGAGTTCGTCAAGGTCCTGCCGCACGCCTACGGCCGGTGGATCGGCAACGAGGCAGCGCGGTTGGAGTGGGCGTCACGGTACGTGCGGGTGCCCGAGGTGCTCGACCACGGCGCCGACGACGAGGGCGTCTGGCTGCACACCCGCGCCGTCCCCGGGTGGAGTGCCGTCGACCCGCGCTGGCACGACGAACCCCGGACCGCGGTGATCGCGGTCGGCGAGGGGCTCCGCGCGTTCCACGACACCCTGCCGGTGGACGACTGCCCCTTCGTGTGGTCGACCGTGGCGCGGCTCGACCGTGCTCGTGCGGCGGGTGCCGACACGGACCGCCTGGGCCCGGAGCCGCCCGGTGACCGCGTCGTGGTGTGCCACGGAGACCCGTGCACGCCGAACACGCTCATCGGTGCCGACGGTCGGTGGAGCGGGCACGTCGACCTGGACGCCACGGGTGTCGCGGACCGCTGGGCGGACCTGGCGGTGGCGACGATGGCGCTGGGGTGGAACTACGGGCCCGGGTGGAAGCCGCTGTTCCACGAGGCGTACGGGGTGCCCGACGAACCGGAGCGGACGGCGTGGTACCGGGCGTTGTGGAACGTCGATGTCGATGACGTCTGAGTGCCCAGGGGCGTGCTGTGTCGGCGTGGTCAGATCTTGGGCTTGTTGACGATGGGGTCGTCCCACTCGGGGAAGTCCGGGAAAACGCCGGGGCGGGACCGGTCGGGGAACGTGACGGTCGAGCGTCCGTAGATGGCATCCGAAAGGGCGTTGCCGTCGTTGGTCCAGAACGGCTCGCTGTAGACGGTGATGGGGTTGTCGCCGTTCTCCTGGGCGGTGTACTGGATCTGCCAGCCGTCGCCGGTGGTGGTGGCCCAGACTTCTTCGTCGCCGGTGATGGTGCGGCGTTCGATGGTCCAGCCCTGTTCGGTGAAGGAGTCGATCATCGGTTGCAGGTCGCGTTCCTGGTCGATCGCGCCGGGTGGGGACCAGAGCCGGGTGCTGCTCATGCGTCGAACTCTTGGTGGAGCGACATCTCCGCGACGTCGTCCTGGGTCAGGCCGGCTGCGTCGGTGGGCATCTGGTTTCCTCCTGCTGCGCACCCGGTCACTAGGGTCAGCAGGGTCAGCGCCAGGGCCGCAGCGGCGGGGATGCGAGGCACCGTTCAGATCTTCGGCGGATTGACGATCGGGTCGTCCCACGAGGGGAGATCGGGGTACACGCCCGGCAACGACTGGTCGGGGAAGTCAGCCAGGGAACGGCCGGCGACGGCTCGCCGGAGCTTGTGGCCGTCGTTGGTCCAGAACAGTTCGCTGTAGACCTCGAGGGTGTAGCGGCCGTTCTCTTGAGCGGTGTAGATGAGTTGCCAGCCGTCGCCGGTGTACCCCCAGAGCTCATGGTCGCCGGTGATGTCGCGTTGCTCGATGGCCCAGCCCTGGTCGGTGAAGTAGTCGAGCATTGGTTGCAGGTCGCGCTGCTCGCCTGTGGCGCCGGGGGGTGACCAGAGTCGTCCGCTGCGCATGTCGTAGCTGTTCTTCGTGTCCGCGCCCGGCAGTGGGGCGACGCCGTCCCCTCCGATCAGCGGGAGATCGTCTCCACTGTCCCATTCCCATTCGCCGTCGTGGACCTGGAGCTGCGCGGCTTTCAGGAGTCGTTGCATGTGGTCGTAGTGGTCCCGGAAGGCGTCGAACTCTTGGTGGAGCGACATCTCCGCGACGTCGTCCCGAGTCAGGCCGGCTGCGTCGGTGGGCATCTGGTTTCCTCCTGCCGCGCACCCGGACACCAGTCCCAGGGTCAGGACTGCCGTCGTGATGGTGCGGAGCATCGATTGCATGGTGTTCATCATGGCTTCCCCGTCGCGATGATCTTGGCGATGGTCTGCTGCGACGTGGCGGCGCGGGACAGGTAGCCGACGCCGCTGTCCGGGTACATGTCGTGGCCGGTGACGGCTTTGGTGCCGGAGGCGGCCTCGGCACTGAACGTGTCGACGCCCCCGAGATCTCGCGGGTCGGTGCGACCGATCCGGCCGAGGACAGCGGTGTGGTCGTTGGCGCCTTCGGTCGCGTAGACCCGATCGACGTTGAGGTGCTCGGGTCTCGTGGTGTCGGTGAACCCGACCGAGCCGTACGTCACGAACGAGTCGACTCGGTGCCGGGTCTGCGCGAGTGCCTCGGCCGCGGTGGTGGAGCCGTAGGAGTGTCCGAGAACGGTCACGGCCCGCGGCGCCGTGCCGCGGCTGTCGTGGATGCCGTCCAGGAACGACGCGAGGTTCGCTGCTCCCGCATGCGCGCGGTCCTGGCGCGGGACCTCGATGACGCCCGGTGCTCGGTAGCCGATCCAGGACACGATCGCGAGAGACTCCGCTACCGATCGCTTTCGCCCTGCTGTGATGAGGAGCCCGTTGGCGGCACGGACCTTCTCACCCATGCTGCCGAGCGTGGTCATCGCACCCGGGACGTTGACGGTGACGTTCGACGCCGTGTCCAGGTCGCCGAGCACGACGGCGGCGACGAGCGCTCCGTTCGAGACGCCGAACCCGACGAGCTGCGCCACGGCCGTTGATGGTTTCCGGATACCCCGAGCCAAGTCGTCGGCGTCCCGCAGGCCGTCACGCAGCGCGATGACCTGCTCCGTGAACTCGTCGAGGCTGACCGACCCGTACGTGTACGCCAACCCCATCAGCCGGTACAGCCGCTCCGGATCCCGCACGGCCGCGGAGAGGACAGCGCGAGATGCGATGTCGCGCTGCGCGGCCGGGACCCCGTCGAGTCCCGCGAACTGCAGCTGCGTGGTGAGCGGCAGCGCGCGGATGTCGGCGTCGGTGAATCCGAGTGCAGCCCAGATCGCTGCGACCTCCGCCGGTGTCAGGGAGGGATCGAGCAGCCGCTGCAGCCCGGGTGGGAGCGTCGAGGCCGCCGCAGCGTCGAGCGCGGTGTTCGCGAGGGAGCCCCCGCCGGCAGCACTGAAGGCGTCCGCGATCCGGTCGACCCAGGACGCGTCCGCAGCATTCTCGGCGAGGTAGTCGCCGAACCCGCCCGGCAGCGTGGCACCGTCGATGGGGACCCAGCTGCAGCGGCTCGTGAACGCGGTCCAGGCGTTGCGCACCCGGACCAGGTCCTGTTCCGTCGAGGAATCCTGTGCTCGGACGGTCGCGCTGAACTGCCGCAGCCTGGTCGGATCAGCACTGCTGCGTCCGCCGGAGCGACCACCGCCGGTGCGCTGGCGGGACTGAGCGCTGAAGGTAGCGGACACCGGGGACGGGCGCTTCGGTGTGCTGGACGGCTTCGGGTCGAAGACCGCGCTGGTCCAGTCGAGCACGGGCTGCATCGGCACGCCACCAGCCGAGCGCACGCGCTCACGGTCGGCTTCGCGCCGCTGCCATGCGGCCAGGTCCGCCGAGCGCTGCCGTTCCTCGTCCGCCTGCCGTTGCACGACGCGGAGCTGATCGGCCAAGCCCTCGAGCTCCTTCGCCAGCCGGACGCGGTCGGTGGACTCCGTCACACGGGCCGCCTCGAACAGTCGCGAGTACGCCCCGTCGAAGTCGAGCAGCGCGGCCTCTGCGGTGCTCCGTCGCGGTCCGGCGCTGGCTCGCAGCGTCAGCGCCACCTCGACCGCGCAGTCGACCAGCCGGGACGCCGCTGCGTCGTCGAACTCGATCCCCATCGTCCCCCCACCATCCGAACTGGCTGATGGGGGAAACGTAGCATTTCAGCGGTGCAGTGTGAAATTGCAGCAACGCGACTGTGGGGAACGACGAACCGCCGCCCGCGTGAAGCGGACGGCGGTCTGCGATCGAGTGAACTAGAAGGCGACGCCCCGCGCGGACATGAACGGCACCGGGTCGGTCGTGGCGCCGTTGACGTGCACCTCGATGTGGCTGTGGCACCCGGTGGACTGGCCGGTCGAGCCGACGAGCGCGATGAGCTGCCCCGCGGAGACCTGCTGGCCGATACCGACCCGGAAGCCGCCGTTGACGATGTGGCCGTAGGCCGTCTGGACCCCGTTGCCGTGGTTGATGCGGACGTAGTTGCCGTAGCCGCCGTACCAGCCGACGTAGTCGACGGTGCCGGCCGACGCGGCGACGATGGGCGTCGAGCAGCCGCTGGCCAGGTCGGTGCCGTCGTGCTTGATGACGGTGCCGTAGATCGGGTGCACGCGGTAGCCGTACGGGCTGATGACGTAGCCGCTGGCCGGACGGACCCAGCCCTGACCGCCATCCGAGCCGGCGGAGCCGCCACTGCCCGAGCCGCTGCTGCCGGAGCCGCCACCGCCGCCGGACGATCCGCCGCCGGCGTTCGCTGCCGCTGCCGCCGCGGCCAGTTCTCGGGCGGCACGGGCTTCGGCCTCGCGCGCGGCCTTCGCCTCAGCTGCCTTGCGGACGCGCTCACCCTTGGCGAACTCGGCCTCGGTCCGGACACGGCCGGAGACCAGGGTCGCGAGCTGGGCGTCGAGCCGGGCCTTGTTCGACTGCTGTTCGTCGTACGCGGTCTGCACGGCGTCGGAGGCGGCCTGTGCCTCTTGCATGCGGGCCTCGGCCTTCGCGGCGAGGCTGTCGAGTTCTTCGGAAGCGCGGTCTGCCTGGGCTTCGAGCGAGCGGGCGACCCCGGCGTCGACGCTGGCGGCGGCCTGGACACGCTCGGCCTGTTCGGACAGCTTGCTCAGCGCGCCGAGGTCGTAGAGCAGGTCGCGGGCGTCCTCGCCCTTGGTGAGCACCGAGGTCGTGACGTCGGCACCGCCCGAGCGGGCCATCTGCGCGGCGAACTGGCCGGCCTGCGCGGCGCTCTGGTCGGCGACCTTCGCGTGTTCGTCGGCGTCGGCGCGGAGCTTCTGCTCCTTCTCGGCGGCTTCTTGCGCGTCGGACTGCGCGTCGAAGAAGACGTCGCCGAGCTCCTTCGCCTTCGCCTGTGCGGCCTCGACCTTGGCGTCGAGGTCGCTGATGATGCCCTTGATCTCGGTGATCTGCCCCTGCTTCGCGGATTCCTTGCCGCGGGCGTTCTTGACCTCGTCCCACGTGGGGTAGGTCACCGCCTGGGCAGTGGGTGCATCGACGACGACCGTGCCGACGAGGCCCGCGAGTGCCAGTCCGGTGACGGCGAGGCGGAGGCGCACGGAGGCACGAGGGGTGCGGTGGCTGGTGGGGCGAGACATCGACAACGAGCCTATACATCCGTACAGAGAAGATCGGACGCCGACGCGCCGCTGTGGACAACTCCTAGAACCCGCGCTCCTGCCGGATCTCGTCCGCACTGCCGACCACGTCGCGCCGGAGGACGTCCGCGCCGGAGGTCCCCGCGTAGTCGTAGACGTCGAACCCCGTGCAGTGCGTGATCGTCGCCGGGGCACCGAGGGAGTCCTCGACCGCGGTGGTCCACAGGTCGTGCGACCCGACCACCACGAACGTCGGGTCGGCGTCACGGTAGGCCCCGAGGTCGACGAGCCACGGGTACGTGTCGAAGGTGTCGCGGACCTGCAGCAGCTGCACGTTCGTCGCGGAGTACGTGGCGAGGGGCCGCACCGTCCAGAACTGGCCGACCCCGGTGACCGATCGTCCGTCCGCCCAGCGGTCCAGGCAGGACGACGGCGTGTACCGGGCGGTGGCGACGGCGTGCGCGGTGCTCGGTGCGGTGGCGACCCCGGCGGCGAGGACGGCGACGGCGGCGATCGCGACGGTGGCCCGGACCCCGCGGAACGGCCGGTGCACGCGGGTGCGGCGAACCGCGGTGCGGGTGAGCTCGGCCACCGCGACGAGGGCCAGCAGCGGTGCGGTGACGACGGGCTCGAGGTACCGCGGCGTCTCCGACCCGACGAGGACGACCCCGATCGACGCCGCCACGACGGTCACCAGGGGCAACGCGGTCGCGACGAGCACGGTGCGTGCTGTCCGGACCCGCCAGGCCCACACCGTGCCGCCGACGGTGACGAGCACCCCGACGAACATCAGGAACAGCCCGGCGTCGCCCGCCGCCGTGCCGGCTCGCACGTCGGTCAGCGCCGCGAAGAACTGCAGGGTCTCCACCGCGCGCGACGGCCGGACGTAGGTGGACGGGTCGAGCGACACGAAGGGCTGCAGCGGGATCCGCACCAGGTACCCGAGCATCGACCCGACCGTCACGGTGCCCGACAGCAGCAGCGCGGGACGCCACGGCACCCGGCGCACCGCCGCCAGCAGCACGAGCGTGACCACCACGGGTGCGGCGGACCACGGCACGTACAGCGGGTTCGACGCCGTCGTGCACAAGGCCACCAGCCCGAGCACCACGAGCACGACGACCGATGCCCGCCCGACCCGGACGGCACGGAGCACGAGCACCGCGGTGCCGAGCATCGCCAGCACGACGCCGTAGTAGTAGGTCGTGGTCAGCAGCAGGGACGCCAGCTCGAGCGACGTCGCGGTGGCCGACGACTCCGTCAGCACGAGCAGGGTCACGAACGCCACAGCGGCCGCCGACACCGTGATGCGGGCCGCTCGCCCGGCCGACGGCATGAGCTCGTTCGCGGCAGCCCGCACCAGCGCGTACACGGCCAGCAGGACGAGCAGCCCGTTCAGCGCCAGGGCCTGCTGCGGGGTACCCGTGACGAGGGCGCAGAGCAGGTAGACCGGCAACTCGGGGAAGAAGAACAGCGCCGGGGACATCGCCCACTCGAACGGTTGCCCGAGCTGCATCGACCGGTGCACCAGGGGCAGCAGCACCGAGTCGCCGTCGTACCAGAGCAGGGCGACCCGTTCCGTGGCGACGACGTGGCGGAGGGCGATGACGGACAGGGCCAGCGCGACCAGGGCGCCCAGGGCCTCCCGTCCGATCGCCCCGGCCACGCCGCCGGACCGACGGCCGCCGGACGGAGCCGGCGCCACGGCGGTGCGACGCGGTGCTCGGGGCATGTCCCGGAGCGTACCGAGGGCTGCTCGGGACGACCCCACAGGACGGGGGAGCGCGCTGCGAGCCCGACCGGCTACCCTTGTGCGCTGTGACCGACGCGCGCGAACAGTTGATCCAGTACATCTCCTCCGAAGCGGTGTTCCACGGCGACTTCACCCTGACCAGCGGGAAGAAGGCGACGTACTACATCGACCTGCGGAAGGTCAGCCTGGACCACCGGGTCGCGCCGCTGATCGGTCAGGTCATGACCGAGCTCGTGCAGCAGGTGCCGGACGTCTCGGCCGTCGGCGGACTCACCATGGGCGCCGACCCCATCGCCAGCGCCGTGCTGCACCAGGCCGCCGCACAGGGCCTGACCTACGACGCCTTCGTCGTCCGCAAGGAGCCCAAGGACCACGGCCGCGGCAAGCAGGTCGAGGGCCCGGACCTCAAGGGCAAGCGCGTCGTCGTGCTCGAGGACACCTCCACCACGGGCGGCTCGCCGCTCAAGGCGGCCGAAGCGCTCGAGCGTGAGGGCGCGATCATCGCCGCCGTCGCGGTCGTCGTCGACCGCGACACCGGCGCCAAGGAGACCATCGAGGCAGCCGGGTACCCCTACTTCGCGGCCATCGGGTTGGCTGATCTGGGGCTGACCGCGTGAGCGGGGAGCGTCCGGACGACGCGCGCGACCCCGAGGACACGGCCGGCCCCGCAGCGGCGGCCGACGGTGCCGACGGGGTGGACGGCCAGGAGGCCCGGCGCGCGTCCGACCCGGACGCTCCGTTCCACGGTCTCCGCAGCGCCGCGGACATCTTCGGCGCCCCGCGGGGCGAGGAGGACTGGCCCTCGCGACGGGAGCGCCGCGAGGCCGAGCGCACCGCACGCGAGACGGGCGCACCGTTGCCGGAACCGTTCGAGGCGTCGGTACCCGAAGCCTCGGCCCCCGAGGCGCCGACGCCCGAGGCACCCACCGCGCCTGCTGCTCCGGTGCTGGACGACGGCGCGACGCAGGCCATCTCGATGCCCGAGCAGCTGTCGGCGCCGTCCGAGAGCCCGGACGCCGCCGCCGAGCACGAGCGCTCCACCCTGCACGACCGCATCCCGCCGGCCGCTGTCGTACCGCCGAACCCCACCGCGCCGCACCCCTCGTCGATCGTGCTCCCGACCGCGCAGACCCACCGCGACGAGCGCGCCGCGGCGTCGCAGGCCATCGAGGACGAACGTCGCCGCGTCGACCCGTTCGGCGAGGGCCGTGCCGACGTCGACTGGCTCGGCCGTGCGACCGGCTCCGGTGCACCCGTCCCGCCCGCCGGACCCGTCGCACACCAGCCGCTCGGCGTCGAGAACGTGCTGCCCCCGTCCGAGGAGCCGCCGAGCTTCACGGACCTGCTCCGGATCGCCGGCACGGGGTCCGTGCCCACGCAGGGCGCCGGACCGGACCGGCCGTTCGACTGGGCCATCCGCGACGACGAGACCGGCGAGGTCCCGACGACCCTGACCGGCGACTCCTTCGACACGACGGCGTTCGGTGGCGGCGGCTCGTGGTCGTTGGCGGACGAGACCGACGCCGAGGACGAGGTCGTCTCCGGCGAGGTCGACACCCCGGTCGACGGGGTGCCGCAGGCGCTTCGGACGTTCCCGGTGCCCCCGGCGGTGCCGACTGCTGCGGCTGCTGCCGTGCCGCCTGCGGCTGTGCCACCGGCGGCTGCCGTGCCGCCTGCGGCTGTGCCGACGGCGGTTCCCGGTGCCGGGCCGGTGGCTCCCGCGGAGCCGACCGAGGCCCCGGACGCGACCCGCTCCGCTGCCGAGGGTGACGGGGCGGACGCGGCCACGGGCCTCCCGGACGCCGCGACCACCGCACTGCCGGTCGCCGGGACACCCTGGTGGTCCGAACCCGACGCGACCGTGCGGCCGACCGCTGCGCCGCCCCTCGTCGAGCCCGCTGCGTCGCCCGCGTACCCGGCGCACCTGCCGCCCGCGGTGGGCCAGGACCTGGACGCCGTGCTCGGCCTGCGCCGGGACGACACGGGGGCGCAGCCCACGGCGTTGCCGGCCGCTGCGCCGGACGAGCTGGACCAGTCCGAGTGGGACGGCCGCGAGACCAGCGACACGAGTGCGATCAAGGACCTGTTCGGCACCGAGGCCGTCGGGCAGCTCGGTGGCACGGGGTACGACCCGGAGGACACCGGGACGCGGATGATGCCGGCGGCCGCGATGCCGTCGGCTGCTGCCGGTGCCGGTGCCGGTGCCGGGGCGTCGTCGCCTGCGCCCGTGTCATCCAGCCAGCCGGTCGAGCGCGACAACTTCATCAACCAGGGTGCGGCGCGCCTGCGGAGCGAGGGCAAGCGCGGCAAGCAGCTGCTCGTCTACGGCTCGATCGCCCTGATCGTCGTGCTCATCGTCCTGGTGTTCCTGCTGTCGAAGTGGATCCTCGGCAACAACATCTCCGACCAGGAGATCGCGCCGACGAAGTCCCCGGCGGCAGCGTCATCGGCTCCGGCGACTCCTTCGGCTGCGGCGTCTGCCGCTCCCTCGGACGAGGCCGCTGCTCCGGCTGCGACGCTCCAGTTCGCCACCACGCCCGCGCTGCCGGGCGAGCACGCCTGGACCGACCTGGCCGGCGGGGAGTGCCTGTCGCCGTTCACCAACGCCTGGGCGCAGAGCTTCACGGTCGTCGACTGCGCGACGCCGCACATCGGGCAGCTCACCGCACGGATCGCCGTCGACGGGGACGCGTACCCGGGGGCCGAGGCCCTCGCGACGCAGGCGGCCGACCAGTGCCAGTCGGACGCGGCGCTCAACGCCTCGGCCGCTGCGGCCGTCGGGGACGTGCAGGTGCAGGGGTCGTACGCGCCGGACCAGGCGACGTGGGACCAGGGCGACCGGTTCATCTCGTGCTTCGTGACCCGGTCGTCGGGGCAGGAGCTCACGGCGTCGTTGGCGCCGGGGGCGTAGGGCGGCTGCTGCGGCTGCGGCTGCGGCGGTCGGCTGCGGGTGTCGGCTGGACGGGTGCGTGCGGGCGCATCTTCTGACGATCCACGACGTGATCGACGCGTGTTCTGTCGGCACATGCGCACGCATCGGATGCGTGTGCAATGAGCGACGTTCCACGAGTTGATCGTCTGGTGGATCGTCGGAACATGCACACGCATCCGTGGCGCGCGAGCCAGGCCGGGGTCGAGGCGGGCGCGTGTCAGGCGGCCGCGGGCACCTTCGCGGACACGTCGGACAGGGTCTGCAGCTCGTCGGCGCTGAGCTCGAGCTCAGCCGAGGCCAACAGCGCCGGCAGCTGCTCGGTGTTGCGGGCGCTGGCGATCGGCGCGACGACGTCCGGCTGCGCCTGCAGCCACGCCAGGGCCACGGTCGCGAGCGCGGTGTCGCGGGCCTCGGCGATGGTGGACAGGGCGTCGACCACGGCGAGTCCCTCGTCGTTGAAGTAGCCCGAGACCTGGCCCTCGCGGTCCTTGCCGGCGAAGTCCTCCTTCGAGCGGTACTTGCCGGTCAGGAACCCGGCGGCGAGCGCGAAGTACGGCACGACGCCGAGGCCGTGCGCGTGGGCGAGCGGTGCGATGTCGGACTCGTACGGCTCGCGGGTGACGAGGTTGTAGTGCGGCTGGATCGCGACCGGCTGCGCGAGGCCGTTCTCGGTCGCGATGCGGATCCACTCCTCGGCGCGGTCCTTCGAGTAGTTCGAGATCGCGGTGTAGCGGACGATGCCGTCCGTGACGAGCTGGTCGAAGGCGCGGACGGTCTCCTCGAGCGGGGTCGACTGGTCGTCGAAGTGCGCGTAGTACAGGTCGATCCGGTCGGTGCCGAGGCGCTGCAGGCTGGCACGGGCGGCAGCGGCGACGGTGTCCGCGCCGAGGCCCTGGAACTGCGGGTGCTGCGAGCCCTTCGTGGCGATGACGACGTCGTCGCGCTTGCCCGAGGCCGCGAGCCACGAGCCGATGACCCGCTCGGACTCGCCGCCCTCGTTGCCGGGGGCCCACGCGGAGTACACGTCGGCGGTGTCGATGAAGTCGCCGCCCGCCGCGGTGTAGGCGTCGAGGACCTGGTGGGAGGCCGACTCGTCCGCCGTCCACCCGAAGACGTTGCCGCCGAGGGCGAGGGGGAACACGTGGAGGTCGCTGGTACCGATGCGGGGCATACGGGGGTCCTTTCGTGGTCGGGCGAGCGGTCCTCGATGCGAACCGCTCCTCGGCCGACGCTATGCCCCGAGGCTTGACACGGCCCCGGTGGCAGCGGGTTGCATGGACCCATGACCGCACTCACCGATGCCCTCGCCGACCCCCGTTCCTCGGTGCGGCTGCAGGCCGTGATGGCCGCCGGGACCACCCCGGACGCCGCCGACCTCGACGTGCTCGTCGAACAGTGCGCCGTCGAGCCGGACTTCTTCGTCCGCGACATGCTCACCTGGGCGCTGACCCGGCACCCGTCGGCCGACGTCGTCGCGCGGGTGGTCCCGTCGCTCACCCGTTCCGAGCCGCAGGCCCGCAGTCAGGCGTTGCACACCCTGTCGAAGGTCGGCGACCCGTCGGCTTGGCCGTCGGTGCGCCCGTTGCTGGCGGACCACGACGACGACGTGCTCCGCGCCGCCTGGCGGACCGCCGTCGCGCTCGTGCCCGACGACGAGCGGGGCGACCTGGCCCGGACGTTGGCGGTGCAGCTCGGGGTCGGTCCGCGCGAACGGCGGCTCAGCCTGTCGCGGGCACTGGTCGGGTTGGGCGAGGAGACGGTGGCGCCGGTGCTCGCAGCGGCTGCCGCCCGGGGCTCCGACGCCGTGCGGGACCATGTCGCCGACACGGAGCGGCTGTTGCACGACCCGGACGCTGCGTCCGCGCTCGCCCTCGAGCGGGCTCGGCGCGAGGTGGCGCTCGGCCGGACCCGGTCCGCCAAGGGCTAGGGCCGGTGGGCGCGCCCGGCTGGGCGGGTCGAGTGGTCGAGAACCGTCGGCGTTGCGGTGGTGGGGCGGGCGCGTCGCGCGGTCACGAAACCCCGTGCCCTGGGCGCCGAGTGGTCGTGAACCGTCGGTCGCGGGGCTGTCGGGCGGCGGTCCCTGGCCGCTCGGCGGACGTGAGCGGGGTGTCGTGACCAGTGGGGGCGACGGACAGGAGGCGCGTGGCGGCCGCGCACCGGGCCTCCCGTCCGACACCACGCGCGTTCGCGGGCCGCGGTGCGGTCGCGACGCCCCGTGCCCTGGGTGCCGAGTGGTCGTGAACCGTCGGTTGCGGGGCTGCCGGGCGACAGATGGTGACCGCTCGGCGGACGTGAGCGGGGTGGCGCGGGCGGGCCCGCTCAGTCGGCGTCGGGAGCCAGCCAGATCGCGCTCGCGGCGGCGGCGGGCAGGTCGACGAGCGCCTCGGCGCCGTCCGCCCCACGTCGGGAGACCGCGATGACGCCGGCGTAGTCCCGCACCCGCTCGACCCGCAGGTGGGTGCCGAGGCCGACCCCGAGCTCGTCGAAGTACCGCAGCAGCGAGGGGTCGTCGTCGGACACCCGGTCGACGGTGCCGCACGCGCCGGGCTCGATCGCACCGAGCAGGGTGCCGAGCGTGGCGGGGACGGTGCCGTCCGCGGCGGGGATGGGGTCGCCGTGCGGGTCGTGGGTCGGGTGCCCGAGGTCGGCGTCGACCCGGTCGAGGAACCGCTCCGACACCGCGTGCTCGAGCGCCTCGGCCTCGGTGTGGACCTCGTCCCACGTGTAGCCGAGGCGGGACACCAGGAACGACTCGATCAGCCGGTGCCGCCGGACCATCGCGACCGCGACCTGCTGCCCGAGCGGGGTGAGCACGACGCCGTAGTACGGGGTGTGCTCGATGAGGCCGTCGCGGTCGAGCTTCTTCAAGTTGCCGGACACCGTCGAGGCCGACACCTTCAGCGTCGCCGCGATGTCCCGCGTGGCCAGTCCGGCGCCGCCGCGCTCCCCGGCCTTCCAGATGAGCTTGACGTAGTCCTCGGCCATGGTCGACAACGAGGGCAGGCGCATACCGCCAATCGTACGGCTGCACTGGTACAACCGGGACGTGCACCAACCCCGTCGTCGCCGCTGGCCGGTCCCGCCCTCGCTGCTCATCGGCCTCGCGCCCCTCGTGGTCTTCGCGGCGATCAGCGCGTGGCGGTCACGGCCGAGCGACGACTACCCGACACTCGGCCAGACGGTCGACAGCGTCGTCCGTGCCCTGGTGATCCCCGAGGGCATCGCCGCCGTCGCGCTCGCCGTGGTCGTCACCGGGCTCGGGTGGTGGCGGATCGCGACCGTCGACCGCACCCGGACGCCGCTGCGCTGGTCCGCGCTCGCCCCGGCGCTGGTGCTCGTGGTGTGCCTGGTGCGGCTGCCCCTGATCGACTGGACGGCGCTGCCCGCGCACTACTTCCTGCTGCTCACCGTCGGGGTGCTGTTCGTCGGGGTGTTCGAGGAGCTGATGGCCCGGGGCATGCTCCTGGTCGGGTTGCGTCGCCGGGTGCCCGAGTTCGGCGTGTGGGCGCTGTCGTGCGTGCTGTTCGGGCTGCTGCACCTGCTCAACGCGCTCGCCGGTGCCGGGATCGGACCGACGATGATCCAGGTCGTGTTCGCGGCGTCGTTCGGTTCCACGCTGTACGTCGCACGACGGGTGACTGGTTCGCTGCTCGTCCCGGTGCTGCTGCACGCGTTCTGGGACTTCGGGTCGATCGGGTACTCCGCGACCGCTGACCCGTCGGACACGGGTCGCGTCGTGGTGCTCGGCCTGATCGGGCTGTTCTCGTTCGCCGTCCTGGCGTTCGGGATCGTCGCGGGCGGCATGGTCGCGTGGCGTGACGACCGGCCGCGTCGCCTGGCGAAGCGGTGGCGTTCCGTGCCGCCGATGGCGGCGTTCGCCCTGGAGGCCCGTGGCGACCTGGCAGCGCCGACCCCGGCCCGGTAGCCGCCCGGCTGCAGAGCCGGGCGCGCTTCCGCGCCCGGCGCGCTTCCGCGCCCGGTGCGTGGCAGCCGCGGCGCCGTCCGTCAGGGCTTGCGACCGACGGCGAAGACGCGGCGGAACGGGTACACGGTGCCGTGTGCGCTCGTCGGGTACGCCTCGCGCAGCGCCGCCCGGTACTGCTCGACGTACTCCGCCGTCAGCGCACCGGTCGGGTCGGCGGCGTCGAGGGCAGCCAGTGCCGGTCGCAGCCCGGTGCCGCGCACCCAGTCGAGCACCGGGTCCTCGCCCGGCAGCAGCTGCGCGTAGGTCGTCTCCCACGCGCGGGCCGCGAACCCGGCGTCGAGCATGATGCCGAGGTAGCCGGCGGGGTCGAGCACCGGGTCCTCGCGCAGCACGCCGTCGAGCGCCGACGCCCAGGGACCGGACGCCCCGATCGACCGCATCAGCGCGTGCGACGGGGACCCGAAGTTGCCCGGCACCTGCATCGCGAACCACGATCCGGACGGCATCGCGTCGAGCCACCGCGGCAGCAGCGCCACGTGCGACCGTACCCACTGCAGCGCCGCGTTCGTCACGACCACGTCGTCGGTCGGCCCGGGCGTCCAGTCCTCGATCGCACCGAGCTCGAACGACAGGTTCGGCAGGTCCGCCAGTGCGGGATCGGTCGCAGCCGACGCGAGCATCTCCGCCGAGCTGTCGATCCCGAGCACCGGCGACGAACGCCACCGCGCTGCCAACGTGGCGGTGAGGGCCCCGGGACCGCAGCCCAGGTCGACGACGCGACGCGGGGCCTCCTGTCCGTCACCGGCCGGCCACGCGACCTGCGCGACCAGGTCGTGGAACGGACGCCCGCGGTCGTTCGCGAACGCGGCGTACCGCGACGGGTCCCAGCGCATCGCTACAGCTCGACCTCGAAGGGGGCGGTGCGGACGAGCTCGTGCACGCCGGAGATGACCTCGCTCGGACGGAACGGGTAGCGGTCGATCTCGGCCTGGTCGCTGATGCCCGTCATCACCAGGACGGTGTGGAGCCCCGCCTCGATGCCGGCCTGCACGTCGGTGTCCATCCGGTCGCCGATCATGCCGGTGTTCTCGGAGTGCGCGCCGATGCGGTTCATCGCCGAGCGGAACATCATCGGGTTCGGCTTGCCCACCACGTAGGGCTGCTTACCGGTGGCCTTCTCGATCATCGCGGCGATCGCACCCGTCGCGGGCAGGACGCCCTCGGCCGACGGGCCGGTGGCGTCGGGGTTGGTGACGATGAAGCGGGCGCCGTCGCGGATCAGGCGGACGGCCTTGGTGATCGCCTCGAACGAGTAGTTGCGGGTCTCGCCGACGACGACGTAGTCGGGGGCGGTCTCGGTCATGATGAACCCGGCTTCGTGCAGGGCGGTGGTCATGCCGGCCTCGCCGATGACGAACGCGGAGCCGCCGGGCATCTGGGACTTGCAGAAGTCGGCGGTGGCGAGGGCGCTCGTCCAGATGCGCTCCTCGGGGACGTGCAGGCCCGAGCTCCGGAGCCGAGCGCTGAGGTCACGCGGCGTGAAGATCGAGTTGTTCGTCAGGACGAGGAACTCGGTGCCCTCGTCGAGCCACTGCTGGATGAGCTCGGGGGCACCGGGGAGGGCCTGGTTCTCGTGGACGAGCACGCCGTCCATGTCGGTCAGCCAGCACTCGACGTCGTCGCGGGTCGCCATGGGCTCACCCTACTGCGCACGGCCGACGGGCCGGCCCGTCGGCCGGGTTCCTTCGAAGGGGCCGGGAGGCGCGGATCGGCTCTTGCGCGTCGCCCACGGACCCGAGATGGTCGAGTCACCGAACGCCACTCGGCTTTGCCCTAGGCTTTTCGGGACACGTACCGAATCAAGGAGAACCCGCCGTGCTCGTCGAACCCGGATCCCCGACCGCCACGCCCCGCCCTGCTGCGGTGCCGGACCTGGAAGCGGCTCCCGATCTGGTCGAGGCGACACCGCGGCGGCGACGCGGACGGCCCAACGTGCTGAGCCGCGAGCAGGTGATCGACGCCGCGACGGCGATCGCGAACGAGGACGGCCTCGACCGCCTGTCGTTCCGTGCGCTCGGCGTGCGGCTCGGCGTCGCACCGATGACCGTGCACCGGACCATCGGCGGCCTCGACGACCTGCACGCCGAGCTCGTGCGCCGCACGGTCGACGAGTTCACCGCCACCTTCGTCTGGCCGGACGAGTGGCACGCCGTGGTGCGCACCTTCGCCACGACGTTCCGCGACCTGATGCGCACCCACCCCCTGGTGCTCGAGTCGCACAGCCGCCGCGGCGCCCTGGTGTCCACCGAGTCCGACGCCGTCGTGGCGAAGGTCGTCGGGGCGCTCCGCTCTGCCGGGCTGTCCGATGCCGAGGCGATGTACTCGTTCTTCGTCGTGTACGACTTCGTGGTCGGGCACACCTCGGTGCAGATCGGGCGGGGTGACGCCGAGGCCGGACGCCCCGAGCGGCACACGCTCGTGGCGGAGATCCTGGGGGAGCACTCGTACGACGCTCGCTTCGCGCTCGGGCTCGACGTCCTCGTCGCCGGGATCGAATCGCGCGTCCGCTGAATTTCGGTACGCTTCCCAACAAAAAAAGATGTGAGATACCGTCTTTCACGATGTCCACTCAGTACCAATCCCCACAGTCTTCCGTTCCGCAGCCCTACGGTTCCGTCCCGCACCGCACGAACACCCTCGCGATCATCTCGCTCGTCGCGGCGTTCGTCGCACCGCTGATCGGGTTCATCCTCGGTCTCGTCGCGATGTCGCAGGCGCGCAGACGATCCGAGGGGGGCCGCGGCCTCGCGCTCGCCGCGGTCATCGTCGGTGGGGTGGTCACGCTGCTGTACATCGGGCTGTTCGTGACGATCGCGGTCCTCGCGGCGAACGCCCCCGATCCGACGTACTCGTACTGACCGACCACGCACGTCGATCATGAGCACCACCGATCCGGCCGCCGCCCTCCGTGCGAAGGCCGCCGCGCAGCAGGGCAGCGCCCGTGCACTGGTCATGACGATCGTGTGGGCGGCGCTCCTGCTCGCCGTCGGCGTCGTCGTCGGGTACGCGCTCGGGTCCGTCCTCGGCACCATCCGGGACATGACCGTCAACAGCGTGTTCTCGGACACGCCGGACCCGGAGTACCCGTGGTGGGCGATGCCCGTCGCGGTCACGGGGTCGATCGTCACGCTGGGCATGTACTCGAAGTGGAACCACCGCTTCGCAGGCCGGGCGTCGGAGTTCGTCGGGGTGGGACCGGTGAGCATCTGGCTCGTCGGCGCCGCAGCCGGGCTCTGGTGGACGACCGCGACGCAGTGGGCGCCCGTCGACCGCGTCGGGACCACCGTCGACCCGGCGTTCGGCCGCGACGAAGTCTGGGGCATCGGCGGCTGGATCTGGTACGCCGCTGCGTGGTGGATCCCCGCACTGGTCACCGCGCTGGCGCTGGTCGCCCTGATCGGCGGGACGGTTGCACGCCGCGGGCAGGGCGGCCGACGCGGTCGGCTCGAACAGCTGCTGCGTGCGGGGCGCCGGGTCGACGGGATCGTCACCGCGGTCAGCGGCTCGACCGCCCACGACGCCTCCTTCACGCTGCTGCGCTGGACCTTCACGTTCACGGACCTCCAGGGACAACAGCGCTGGGTCGACCGGACCGAGGGGTTCGGCGACGGAACCGGCCCGGTGCTCGGAGCGACCGTCGTCGTCGTGTTCGACCCGACCCGTCCGAGTGATCGGAAGCGCATCTTCGCGGCGACGAACGCCGGTGCCGTGCCGGAGGACTTCCTCCGCCCGGGTACGCAGTGACACCGTGACGCGGCGGGCGTTCGGCTGGACCACGTTCGTCGGACTCGCGCCGACCGGCCCGGTTCGCCGCGGCTCTACCCTGGAGGCGTGACCGACGAGCCCGCCCCGACGCACGAACTGACGACGAACGGCGTCGGCCCGCACCCGGAGCCCTGGCCGGACGACCCGCGGCTCGACCCGGAGCTGCTGGCGGCGGGGGACTCGCGGAACGTGCTCGACCACTTCCGGTACTGGTCGATGGACGCCATCGTCGCCGAGCTCGACACCCGCCGGCACGCGTTCGACGTGGCGATCGAGAACTGGCAGCACGACCTGAACATCGGGTCGATCGTGCGGAGCGCCAACGCGTTCCTGGCCGGCACGGTGCACATCATCGGGCGGCGGCGCTGGAACAAGCGCGGCGCGATGGTGACCGACCGGTACCAGCACGTCCGGTACCACCCCGACGTGCAGGCGTTCCTGGCCGCGATGGCCGAGGAGCAGCGCCCGGTGATCGCGATCGACAACACCCCTGGCGCCGATCGCATCGAGACCGCGGCGATCCCGGAGCGGTGCGTGTTCCTGTTCGGCCAGGAGGGCCCCGGGCTCACCGACGAAGCGGTGGCCGGGGCGTCCGGGCACCTGGAGATCACGCAGTTCGGTTCGACGCGGAGCATCAACGCCTCGGCGGCGGCTGCGATCGTCATGCACAGCTGGATCGTGCAGCACGCGGCGCCTGCCGACGCGACTTCGTGAGCAGAAATGGTCGGGTACGGGCCCTGGACCCGACCATTTCTGCTCACGAAGCGGGCGGGGCGGACGCGGGACGGGCCTCCCGGCAGCCGCGTCAGCGCGGGGCGGTCGTGCGGCGAGCGACCAGGCGGGGCTCGACCAGGGACTCGGTGGCGGCCAGCCCCGGGTCGGCGATGCGGGCGAGCAGGCGCTCGCCGGCGCCGCGGCCGATCTCGACGCTGCGGTCGTCGATGCTCGTCAGGCCGACGTAGCGCGTGGCGGCGACGGGGGTGTCGTCGTAGCCGATGACGGAGACGTCCTCGGGGACCCGGAGTCCGCGTTCGGCGAGTTCGGACAGTGCTCCGAGGGCCATCACGTCGTTGGCGGCGAACACCGCGGTGACGTCGGGGTGCTCGTCGAGCAGGGCGCCGAGGGCGCGGGATCCGGCCTCTTCGGTGGGTTCGCCGGGCAGGACCACGACGGCGGGACTTGCACCCGCACTGGCCGCGACGGTTGCCTCGAACCCTGCGCGGCGTTCCTTCGATGCCGCCGAACTCGCCCCCACGAAGCCGAGCCGCGTGTGGCCCAGCGCGAGCAGGTGCTCCGCCGCCATCCCGCCGCCGGCCCGGTCGTCGTTCGCCACGGTGTCCGCGCGGGGGATCGACACGCGCCCGCCGGCGATGACGACCGGCATCGAGGCCGGGATCGCCAGGTCGGTGTCGGGTTCGCCGGCGATGACGATGCCCTCGACGCGCATGGACAGGAAGCCCTCGACCGGCGAGGCGTCGAGCCCCGTGTTCAGGAACCGGTCCGCGACGACGAGACGGTGACCCTGGTCCTGCAGGGCCTCGCGCAGCCCGGTGAGCAGGTCGACGAACCACTGGTTCCGGAAGTCGTCGAGGACCACGCCGACGGTGCGGCTGCGGGTGCCGGCGAGGGACACCGCGGCGGTGGAGGGCCGGTAGTCGAGCTCCTGGATCGCCGTGAGCACGGCGGCCCGGCGCTGGTCACTGACCCGGGGGGAGCGCTGCAGCACCAGGGAGACGAGGGACTTCGAGACCCCGGCGCGCGCGGCGACGTCGTAGATGGTCGCGGGTTTGCCGTCTCCCATGATGCGCTTCGACCTCCGTTGGTTCGTCCGTCGATCGTAGCGGTTGACGTGACATGCGCGGGGTGGGAGGC
>NZ_CACSJV010000036.1:0-35538 GCF_902706105.1 Curtobacterium sp. 18060
CCCCCGCACCGGAGCCCCCACCCGATGGCGGGCAGGGGCTCCGGTGTGCTCAGATCACGATCAGCAGTACTTGCCGGTCCACGAGGCACCGGTCAGGGCTCCGTAGTCCGGATTGGCGAACAACGTCGTCTCGCCGGCAGACAAGCACAGGCTCTTCGACGTGTACGTGTACTTGACGGTGATCTGGACCGGGTCCGACTTGCAGTTGTTGTAGGTGCCCTTCTCGTAGTGTCCGTCGTCCCCGCCGCCGATGTTCCCCGTCGTGATCGGGTAGAACCCGCACGGTGACGCGGCGTTCGCGGGACCGGCCACTGCCAGCGACCCGCCGAGCATCATGGTGGCGGCGAGTGCCGTGCCACCGATCTTCGTCCAGAGCTTCATCGCTCTCCCCCTAACAGCTTCCGACCTTGCTGGCCCCTGAGATCTGCTTGTCGTTCTCGGTGAATCCCAGTCGGACATCGCCGGGCTGGACGCAGTAGTTCTTGCTCCCGCCCTTCATCGTCACCTTGATCTTCACATTGCCGCTGCCGCAATTGCCGTAATGCGCGACCTGGCGCTGTCCACTGAACGGCGATATCGACCCCACCACCGGCACGTTGATCGCGAAGGTCGAGTCGTAGTCCTCGATCTCTTCGCTGTACCCGCAGACCATCGCGCTCGCCGGCGCTGCGGTGACGGTACTCACACCGACGACTCCGCCGAGTGCGAGTGCGGCGGCCGCACTCCCCAGTGCTGCCTTCCGGATTTTCTGATGCAGATGCATTCTTTCTCCCCTCTGCGGGACTGCGGTAGGCTGTCCGCGCAACGAATTGTGCATCGTGCCCCGAATTCCGTTCGTGGAATTCGGAACGACAACGAACTTACTCCTGAAGAATCATCACGCAAGCCCGCCTGGTGTGCATGCGGTGGGTATCGCAACGGAATGAGGTGGACATGGGCTCACGATCAGCTGGCAATGTCGCGACGATCATCGCCGCAGGGTGTTTGGTACTGCTCCTCGTCGTCGTGTGGCTCCGCGGACAGCAGTCGATCGGAGACGCGTTCGCGATCCCGGTCGTGTCCGTGCTCGTTCTCGGGTTCGCCGGCTGCACGGTCTGGGCCGGTGTCGTCGCCTTGCGTCGACGCGGATCCGGGCGCTGAGTACCGTGCACTGCGGCCCGCGCCGGGCCGCAGCGGCATCGGACGTGTGACCACGCCTCACCCGAGCAGCGGCTCGAGCCGCGTCACCGCCCGACGCAGGTGCACCAGTGCGTCCCCCGGCGACGACACCCGGGCCGCCGGCGCCGACAGGGTCAGCCCCGCCACGAGTTCGCCGCGCTCGCCGCGGACCGGGAGCGCCAGGCACCCGAACCCCGCCGTGAACGCGCCGACCTGGTGCACCGGGCCGAGGCCCCCTTCGGCGTGCAGCCGCCCCATCGCACTCGACCCGGGCGTCGCCCGCAGCGCGGCTTCGTCGAGCAGCGGGAAGTCCGGGTCGACGTCGATGTCGCGCACTCCGGCGGCGTCGTAGCGCGCCAGGTGCACGCCCGCCCGGACGGCGGAGCGGACGTCGGCGAGCACCGACCGCACGGCCCGGGGCAGCGGTGCGAGTGCCGGTGCCGGCGACACCCCGGCCAGGTCGGCGACCTTGTGGCCGAGGGCGAAGCCGCGCAGGTCCGGCAACCGGACGAGGTACTCGTCCTCGACGAGCAGCGTGATGAGCCGGTACGTGGTGGCCCGCGGCATCCCGAGGGCCTCCGAGATCTGCTGGGCGGTGACGCCCGGTCCCGCGTGCGCGGCGGCCTCCAGCACCGCGAGGGCGTTCTGGATCGCCTTCGGCTGCCGCGCGCGGAGTCCGGGTTCGCTCACCGCACCTCCGCCTGGTGGCCGGTTCCGGCGGACGGACGGGAGGCCCCCAGCAGGTCCGCCTCGACCGGCACGTCGTACACGGCGCGGCTCCGACCCCGCCGCCAGGGTCGCCGACGCGTGGCCACCAGGAACGCGACCACCACCGCGGCGACCGTCCCGACGGCGAGGGCGACGGCCGGCCAACGGGACGACGCGGCCTCGACCCCGAGGTAGGTGAGCAGGACGGCGGTCAGCAGGACCCCGGTCGTGACGGCGACGACCGCGACCCCCGTCGTCAGCTCGCCGATGCGCCGCAGGAACACTGGGGCCGCGAAGCACGTCAGGGCGTACGCGGCGATGTACCCGAGGGCGGCGACGACGAGCTCCGCCTCCATCAGCGTCCACGTCGGGATCCCGCTCGCCAGGCCGAGGACCGGCAGCACCGTGAGCACGCCGCACGCGACCGCGCCGGCCACGAACGGGGTCCGGAAGCGCGGCGACGCCCGACCGAGCACCCGGGGCAGGACTCCCTCGCGGCCCATCGCGAACAGGACCCGCACGAGCGCCGTGGTCGAGGCGATCGCGCACGCCGCGAACGACGCCGCGATCCCGAGGTCGAGCGCCCACCCGATCCACTGCATGCCGAAGGCGTTCGCCAGCTCGTTCACGGGCGAGGCGCTCGACGCGAGGTCGGCGCCCACGGCGGCGAACCCCATCTGCTGGGCCGCAGCGCTGACCACGTAGAGGACGCCGGCGACCAGGACGGTCCACGAGATCGCGCGGGGGATCGCCTGGAACGGGCGCCGGGCCTCCACACCGAGCACCGACGCGCTCTCGAACCCGACGAACGCGGTCACGGCGAGGGCGGTGCCGACCGCGAACGACGCCGGCTGCGTCGGCCCGAGGGCGACGGCGGAGGCGTCTGCCGGGTGCAGGCGCGCGACCAGCGCGACGATCAGGACCACGATGACCGCGACCGACAGCGACTCCACGAGCAGGGTCAGCCGGGTCGACAACCGGACCCCGAGCGCGATCACCGCGAAGACGGCCGCGCCCATCACCAGCACGACGACGATCGTGACCAGGGCGTCGTCGCCGGCGGCCGGAACGAAGCGGGACAGCAGGTAGTCGAGGTAGTAGCCGCTGCCGGTGAGCGAGAACATCGCGATGAAGCCGTACCCGAGCAGGAGTGCTGCGCCCGCGACGACCCCGGCGACCGGGCCGAGCCCGAGCGAGACGTAGGTGTAGAGCGACCCGGTGCCGGCGACGCGTCGGACGAACTGGTTCACCGTCCGCCCGACCAGGAACGACAGCGCCATCGCGGCCAGCAGCGACCACGTGGCACCCTGGCCGGCGACCGTCGCGACGAGGACCGGGATCGTGGTCGCGGCAGCGGACGGTGCCACGGCGGACACCGACTGCGCGAGCACGTCGACCGGGCCGATGCTCCGCCGCGACAACCCGTCGACGGGGGAGCGCGTGCCGACGCCGGGCACCCGTGGCGGGTCGGCGATGGCTCGGTCGAGCGCGGTCATGCGGCAACCGTAGGGCTGCGCCGTTGCGCCCGTGTCTCGGTGGTGTTTCGGCCGCGTCTCACGCAAATGAGACGCCATCGACGAGCACGTCCCATTCGCCGGCGACAGGGCTTCACGCCGGTGGAACGGCACCGCAACGGCGGCACGGGACCGTGGTCACACCCAGCACCACGACCTGCGATCCCCACTCACCCCGTTCCACCCACCCGGAAGGCCACGATGTCCAGCATCACGAAGGACCCCGCGTCACTCGGAGCCGCACCCGCGCCGCAGCGGACCATGCGCGGCTCGCTCGGCGTCACCGCGATCGTGTTCATGGTCGTCGCGGCCGCCGCCCCGCTCACCGTCGTCGGCGGCGCCGCCCCGCTCGGCATGCTGCTCGGCAACGGCGTCGGGTTCCCGTCGCTGTACGCCGCGTCGGCCGTCGTGCTGCTGCTCTTCTCGGTGGGCCTGGCGGCGATGACCCGGCACGTGCCGCGGCCCGGCGCGTTCTTCACGTTCGTCGGGCACGGCCTCGGTCGTCCGGCCGGCGCGGGAGCCGCCACGCTGGCGCTCCTGACGTACACGACCATCCAGGTCAGCGTGCACGGCTACATCGGGTACCTGCTCGGCGTCACCGTCACGGGTCTCGGTGGACCGGACATCCCCTGGTACGTCTGGTCCCTGGTCGTCGTTGCCCTGGTCGGGATGCTCGGCTACCGGCACATCGACCTGTCGAGCAAGGTGCTCGGCGTGATGCTCGTCGGCGAGGTCGGCATCGTGCTCGTCCTGGTCGCCGCGATCGTGTTCCGCGGCGGGGCCGACGGCCTGTCCCTCGCACCGTTCGAGCCGACCCAGATCATGTCCGGGTCGCCCGGCGTCGGGCTGATGTTCGCCATCGCCGCGTTCATCGGGTTCGAGGCCACCGCGATCTTCCGCGACGAGGCGAAGGACCCGGAGCGGACCATCCCCCGTGCGACGTACACGGCCGTGATCGGCATCGGCGTCTTCTACACGCTCGCGTCGTGGGGGCTCGTGATGGCGTGGGGCCCCGACGGCATCCTCGCCGAGGTCGCGAAGGACCCCGGATCGCTCATCCTCACCACCGCCGCGCAGTACATCGGCAGCGCCGGGGAAGCCGTGCTCAACGTGCTGCTGCTGACGAGCATGTTCGCCTGCGTCCTGTCGTTCCACAACGTCATCACCCGGTACCAGCACTCGATGGCGAACGCGTCGCTGCTGCCCGGCCAGCTCGGCGACGTGCACCGGAAGCACGCGTCGCCGCACACCTCGAGCCTGGTGCAGACCGTCACCGCCGCCGTGCTCATGGTGCTGTTCGCGGTGCTCGGCCTCGACCCGGTGCTGCAGGTGTTCAGCTGGTTCGCCGGCGTCGCCACCCTGGGCGTCGCGATCCTGATGGCCGCGACGAGCCTCGCCGTCATCGTGTACTTCCGCCGAAACCCCGGTGACCGGCGGGTCTGGAACACCATCGTCGCGCCCGTCCTCGGGTTCCTCGGGCTCGTCGCCGCTGCCGTCCTGATCTGGGTGAACTTCCCGACGCTCGTCGGCGACGTGGACGCCTCGGGCGCGAGCGTCTTCGGCGTCGTGAGCATCGTGCTCACCGGCCTGGTCGTGGTCGTCCCCGTCATCGGCGTCGTGCAGGCGGTGGTGCTGCGACGCCGCAGTCGGAGCCGCTACGAGCAGATGCTCGACCGCCTCGCCACCGAGAGCTGACCCGCCGGGCGCACCACGCGCCTCCCGGCCGAACCGACCTGACCCCACGCACGACGCAACGCGCAAGGAGCACCACGCACATGACGATCACCGACCCGACCACCGTGACCACCGACGCAGCCACCACCGCGCACCCGCTCGGCAGCCTGACGCCCGACGAGTTCACCGCCGTCCGCGACCTCGTCACCGCGCAGCCGGACTGGACCGACACCACCCGCTTCGCCTACGTCGGCCTCGAGGAGCCGCACAAGCAGGAGGTCCTGGCATGGCAGGCCGGCGACGGCCCCCTGCCGGACCGCACGGCACGCGTGATGCTGCTCGACATGGCGACCGGGCGCTCCACCGACCGCGTCGTGTCGATCACCACCGGCACGGTGCTGCGGACCGACGTGCTCGACGGGTCCCGCGGCCAGCTGCCCGTCCTGATCGAGGAGTTCGACGCCGTCGGCGAGATCGCGAACGCGGACGAGCGCTGGGTCGCTGCCCTGGCGAAGCGCGGCCTGTCCGCCGACGAGGTCAAGTGCGTGCCGCTGTCCGCCGGGTACTACGACTACCCGGAAGAGGTCGGTCGGCGCATCCTGCGCGTGCTCGCCTTCAAGCAGGACCACCCGGCCGACCACGTGTGGGCGCACCCCGTCGACGGCCTGTCGGCGTACGTCGACGCGGCGAACCGGGCCGTCACGCGGATCGTGGACGTGGCGGACATGCCCGTACCGACCACCTCGGGCAACTTCGACGACCCCGCGATGCAGGGCGAACCGCTCGACCTCAAGCCGATCATCATCACCCAGCCCGAGGGGCCGTCGTTCCGCGTCGACGGCGAGTTCGTCGAGTGGGCGAACTGGCGGTTCCAGGTCGGCTTCGACGCCCGCGAGGGACTCGTGCTCCGCCAGCTCTCGTGGCAGGACGGCGAGCGGCTGCGCCCGATCGTGTACCGGGCGTCGATCGACGAGATGCTCGTGCCGTACGGCGACCCGTCTCCGGTGCGGTTCTGGCAGAACTACTTCGACACCGGCGAGTACCTGTTCGGTCGGTTCACGAACTCGCTCGAGCTCGGCTGCGACTGCGTCGGCGAGATCCAGTACTTCGACGCCGTCCTGGCCGACGAGCTCGGCAACCCGCAGACCATCCGCAACGGCATCTGCATGCACGAGGAGGACTTCGGCACGCTCTGGAAGCACGGCGACATCTACACCGGCTCGCAGGAGGTCCGTCGGTCCCGCCGCCTGGTGATCTCGTTCTTCACCACCGTCGGCAACTACGACTACGGCTTCTACTGGTACCTCTACCTGGACGGCACGATCGAGTGCGAGGCGAAGCTCACCGGCGTGCTCTTCACCAGCTCGTACCCGGGCCGTTCGGAGTCCGGCGATGACTACCCCTACGCCTCCGAGGTCGCCCCCGGCCTCGGTGCCCCGTACCACCAGCACCTGTTCTCGGCGCGGCTCGACATGATGGTCGACGGGCTGTCGAACGCCGTGGACGAGGTCGACGCCGTGCGGGTGCCGGTCGGGCCGGGCAACGAGCACGGCAACGCGTTCACGAAGTCGGTGACCCGGATCGCGTCGGAGTCGTCGTCCGGCCGTCTCGCCGACGCGTCCAAGGCACGCACGTGGTTCGTCTCGAACACCGAGGAGCGCAACCACCTCGACCGCCCCACCGGCTACGTGCTGTACCCGCAGGACGCCCCGGTGCTGCTCGCCGACGACTCGTCGTCCGTCGCCGCCCGTGCCGAGTTCGCCCGCAAGCACCTCTACGTCACGCAGTACGACCCGGCGGAGCGCTTCGCCGCCGGCGACTTCGTGCACCAGAACCCCGGCGGCGACGGGGTGGCCCGGTACGTCGAGGGGGACCGGTCGCTCGAAGGCGAGGACATCGTGCTCTGGCACACCTTCGGCCCGACGCACTTCCCGCGACCCGAGGACTGGCCCGTCATGCCGGTCGACTACGCCAAGTTCACGCTCAAGCCGTACGGGTTCTTCCCGCGGAACCCGGCGTTGAACGTGCCGGCGGCCATCGGCGCGACCGCGGCGTCGCACTGCTCGCACCACGCGTCCGGTGGCGTCGAGGCGGCGCATGACGTCGCCGCCCACGACCACGGGCACGGACACTGACGTGACCGACCTGCTCGGGCTCGCCGCGATCGTGCCGGCGTCCGCCGGAGCCTGCTGCACGGTCGGGGCGTGGCGCCCCGGCCGTGCGGTCGACGTGGTGGCGGCAGTGGTGATGGTGGCCGCGATGGTGGACGGGGCCTTCGGGCCGCGCGTGCTGCCCGGGGTGCTCTGGTTCGTGGTGCTCGCGCTGCTGGCCGTCGTGGTCGCCGCGGTGCACCGGGTGCAGAGTGCGTCCGGCGCGTCTGGTGCGTCCGGTTCGGTCGGGAGGCCCGGGTCGGCTCCGGCGGTCCGGGTCGCGTCGGCGCACGGTCGGTTCGGGCGACTGCACGCGGCGCTCGGTCTGCTGGTGATGGGCGCGCTGGGCGTCGGCATGGCGCACGACTCCGGCATGACCGGCATGACGGGTGTCGGCGTGCACGGACACGGCGGCGCAGTCGCCGTGACGTGGCAGGTCGTCCTCGGCGGCCTGACCACCGGCTACCTGCTGCTCACCGCCCACATGGTGCGGGACGGCATCCGGCGTCGGACCCGCGCGCTCCCCGTCGTCGAGACGCTCGCCATGGGGATCGCGGTGGCGGTGATGGCCGCAGCGATGGTCTGACGGCTCCGGAAGGCATCCCGCGACGATGGAACCGCCGCGGGATGCCTCGAGCACCTAGCCCTTCCGCCCCAGGTCGTACAAGAACCGCGCCACGGTCACGAGCAAGCTCGCGATCCCCAACCACGGAACCTGACGCCTGCGGTCGGACTCGTTGTCCTTCGACATCGAGTCCTCCTCTCGGTGTCAGCCGGCCGACACGAAAGAGCGGAGAGCCAGGGATGCGTACGCGAGCGTGCCCGCGTACACTTGCTCCCGAGCGCTCAGCTCGGGAAGACTTGTTTCCCTGGCTTTCCACTCGGAGAGCTGATCGAAGCCCACCACCGTTGCTGCGGTGGTGGGCTTCAACTTTGCCCGGATGCACTCCCCGGCGAGAGTGGCATCTGATGTGCAGCGTATCTGAGGGTCTTCGACCGCAGGCCCCCGCCGCGCGCTGATGTGCGAAGCGAACGGTTCGGCGCGCGAAACGTACAGTTTGCGAATCGTTCGTTGCGAAAAACGTTCACGTCGTGAAAGAGTTCGAGCGTCCGCAGGGGACGAACGGCCGCAGAAGGGCGGGATCAGACATGCACAGCACGTACTCCGGGATGCCTCGGGCGGCACGGATCGGTGGCAGCCACACCCGCATCGGTCTGACCGACCCGGCCGTCATCGACGCCTACGTCGAGCGCCGCATCGAGGACCCGTCGCTCCTCGCCGGGCGCGCCGAGCCGGCGTACGCCGACTTCTTCACCGTCCCCGCCGCGTAGCAAGGAGCGCATGATCACATGCCGTTGACCGTCGTCCGTCGAGAGCACGTCCACCTCTACGCCCACGAGCCCCGATCCGAGGCCGCGAAGACCGCCGTCGACGCCCTGCTGCGCCTCCAGCACGCCGAAGAGCAGCAGATCGAGTCCGCACGCATCGAGAGCGGGCTGAGCAAGAACGAGTCCCTGGCGATCCGGTACATGCTCCAGGCCCACCGCGACGGCCGCACCATGGGCCCCAAGGACCTCGCCGTCATGCTCACCGTGTCGAACGCCTCGGTCACGAAGCTCGTGGACGCGCTCGTCGACAAGGAACTCCTCGTCCGCACCGCGCACCCCACCGACCGTCGTGCGCAGGTCCTCGAACCCACCGACCTCGCCGCCGAGAAGATCGATGCCTCGTACGCCCGCTTCCACGAGGCCGTGGTCGGGGTCCTCGACCACCTGTCCGACGCCGACAACGCCGTCCTCGCGGAGTCGCTGACCAGGATCGTCGACGCGCTCGCCGACGGTGAGCCGGCACCGGTCGACGAGTACACCGTCGACGACCAGGACTGACGAGCCCGGGCTGAAGCGAGCCGGGCCGACGCGACCGGACCGACGCGACCGAGGCGGTCGACGCGACCACCCGTCGACGGGAGGCACGGTACCGGATCGCTGCGGGCCTCCAGACGGTGGCGGAAAAACCTTCCAGCGGTAAGTTGGGTGCATGACGCACCCCGCCGACGACGACGCGGCCCCGCCGCGACGCGGCGGGTACCGCAAGGGAGCCGAGCGCCGGACCCAGATCCTCGACGAGATGATCCGCATGGTCGCGGAACAGGGCGTCGACGCATCGTCGTTGCGGTCCGTGGCCGAGGCCCTCGGGATCACCCACGCGGCGCTCCGCCACTACTTCCCCAGCCGTGACGAACTGCTGCTCGCCGTCTACCGCGAGCACGAGGTGCGCGAGCAGGGGGCGCCCGACCGGTTGAAGTCGGCGATCGGGGACATGCGCGACAGTGCCTCGCGCAACCGTGCGGTGCCGGGCCTGGTGCAGCTCTACACGACGCTCGCGGCCGACGCCGTGCAGGAGGGGCACCCGGCGACCCGTGACTTCATGCGGGAGCGGTTCACGCGGCTCCGGGCCGACCTGGCCGCGTTGATCGCGGCGGACCAGGCGGCGGGACGGATCCGCGGCGACCTGGACCCGGTCGACCTCGCTTCGCTGAGCATCGCGGCGTCCGACGGGCTGCAGGTGCAGTGGTTGCTCGACCCCGAGGCCGTCGACGGCGAGAAGGTGCTGCGGTTGCTCGAGCAGATCGTGCCCGCGCCGCCGGAGTGAGCGCGGCGCGTGCGCGCGTGGTGCGCTTCGCGGCGCGGGCGCGGGCGCGGGTGCGCTTCGTGAGCAGAAATGGTCGGGTCCCCGTTCGGGACCCGACCATTTCTGCTCACCAGGTGCGGCGCGGTGCGCGACGCACGACGTGACTACGCGTTCGCGGCCTCGGCGAGGATCGCGGCGGCGGGGTCGAAGTCCTCGGGAAGCGGCTGGATCGGGTCGATCGACGAGGTGATCTCGACGGACTGACCCGACTCGGCGGCGTCGCGGATGCCGAGCATGACATCCAGTGCGTGCGACGCGACGGCACCGGAGGCGCGCTCCGGGCGGCCCTCGGCGATCGCGCGGGCCAGCTCGACGACACCCGTGCCACGGCCCCAGGTGGAGCCCTTGTGCGTCAGCGTGGTCGGCTCGTCCTTGCCGAGCGTCCACAGCGTGCTGTCACCGTCGAAGACGTTCGGGTCCGGCAGCACGATGGTGCCCTCGGAGCCGTTGATCTCGACGAAGCCGTTGCGGGGCAGTGCGTGCTGGAACGACAGGGTCGTCTGGGCCGACTGGCCGCCCTCGAACGAGATGAGCGCTGCGTGGTGCGTGGGCACCTCGACGGCGAACTCGGTGCCGGCGCGGGGGCCGGAACCGATCACGCGCGTCTCGCGGGACTTCGACGACACGGCCTGCACGCGCGAGGCGGCGCCGAAGGCGTGCAGGAGCGTCGTGACGTAGTACGGGCCGATGTCGAACAGCGGACCGGCGCCCTGGGCGTACAGGAACTCGGGGTCCGGGTGCCACTGGTCCGGTCCGGGCACGTGGAACATCGTCGTCGCGGTGAGCGGCGTGCCGATGTCGCCACGGGCGATGGCGCGGATGGCGGTCTGGATGCCGGCACCGAGGACGGTGTCGGGGGCGCAGGCGTAGCGGACACCGGCGGCGGCAGCGGCTGCGAGCAGCTCCTGCGCGTCCGAGGCGTTCGTCGCGACCGGCTTCTCGCTCCAGGTGTGCTTGCCGGCAGCGATGATCTGCTGGCCGACCTTGGCGTGCTCGGCGGGGATCGTGATGTTCACCACGATCTGGATGTCGTCGCGGGCGAGGAGCTCCTCGACCGTGCCGGACGCGGGCACGCCGTACTTCTCGGCCTGGGACGCGGCGCGCTCGAGGATGAGGTCGGCGACCATCAGGACCTCGACGTCGGCGAACTGGGTCAGGTTCGTCAGGTACTGGTCCGAGATGTTCCCCGCACCGATGATGCCGACTCCGATGCGGCTCACTTGTCGTTGTCCTTCAGCCATGCGAGGGACTCGGTGATGCCCTGGAAGACGTCGCCGGAGTAGGCGTCGAACTCGACGACGCGGATGGCCTGCGGCGCCGCGGCGAGGATGCCCGCCACGTTCACGTCGCCCTGGCCCGCGGGGGTCTGGTTCTCGAACGCACGCTGCAGCGCCTCGGGCACGACGAGCGCGCTCTCGGACGAGGGCAGTGCGGTGAGGATGTCACCGTCGACCTTGCCGTCCTTGACGTGGATGGCGACGACGCGGTCGCCGAGTGCCTTCAGGACGGCGGGGGCGTCGGCGCCACCGACGGTGGCCCAGAAGGTGTCGAGCTCGAGCACCGTCTCCGGGCTGATCTGCTCGACGAAGTGGTCGTAGACCGTGCGGCCGTCGACCTTGTTCGTGAACTCCCACTGGTGGTTGTGGTAGCCGAACTGCAGGCCGCGCGAGGCTGCCTCAGCGGTCAGGACGTTGACGCGCTCGGCGATCTTCGCGACGTCGTCGGCGGTCTGCCAGCGGTCGGTCGGGATGAACGGGTCGATGACCGTCTGGATGCCGAGGCGCTCGGCGGCGTCCCAGATCGGCGCGGTGTCCTCGGTGTCGATCACGGCGACGTGGCCGGACGGCGCCTTGAGGCCGGTCGCGGCGAAGGCACGCTCGAGGTCCGTGGCGCGCTCGACGAACGCGTAGGGCTCGACGTTCTCGTACCCGATCTCGGCGACGCGGGCGATGGCCTTGTCGAGGTCTTCGGCGATGGCGTCTCGCAGCGAGTACAGCTGCACAGAAGTGGTGGGCATTGCAGAGGCTCCTTCGGTCCTGTCTGGGTGTCGCGGCGACCAGGTGTCGAAGCACCGGGTGTCGCAGTCCGTCGAGGAGCGATGCTCCACGGCGAGATCGATGACGACGCTACCCCAAAAACCACCCGGTGTGTAGTTTTTGCGTCCCCCCGTGTCGCACGTCGGTACATGAGCGACACCTGTCGATGTATGCTCAGCCAGTCAAAACCGTGCACAGGACGGTTTTGGCCACCAGTATCGACTCGAGGAGGCGTCATGAGCACACCCGAACCCGGCAGCCCGGCACTGTTGCACCCCGAAGAGGGCATCACCCAGCCGATCAGCACCGTGAAGGTGGGCATCGGCTACCAGATCGCCCTGTTCCTCGGGCAGTTCGGCCTCTTCGTCGCACTCATGGCACCGGTCTACGTCAGCATGCAGCTGAAGGCGCAGGCCCTGGTCGGCGACGACGCGGCGAACGTCATCGGCTCGGTGCTGCCGATCGGCGCGTTCGGTGCGCTCATCATGAACCCCCTCGCCGGCGCGCTGTCCGACCGCACCCGCACCCGTTGGGGTCGTCGTCGGCCCTGGCTGCTGAGCGGTGTCGTCGTCTTCGCGATCGCCCTCGCCTGGATCGCCTACTCGCCCGACGTCCTGAACCTGACGCTGGCCTGGCTCCTCGCCCAGCTCGCCGCCAACGCGACGCTGGCCACCCTGCTCGCGAGCTTCGCCGACAACGTGCCCCAGCTGCAGCGCGGCCGTTCGTCGAGCATCATCGCCCTCGCGCAGAACATCGCCGTGCTCGCCGGCACCTACCTGTCGGTGTTCTTCGTCGCGAACCTGCCCGTGCTGTTCATCGCACCCGGCATCCTGGCGATCATCCTCGTCGCGGTGTACGCCGTGGTCGCCCGTGACGACCTGCCGACGTACAAGCTGAAGAAGTTCACGTTCCTGAACCTCATCGCCTCGTTCTGGACGAACCCGATCAAGAACCCGGACTTCGCGTTCGCCTGGTGGTCACGCTTCCTGATCATCTTCGCCACCTTCATGTTCACGACCTACCGCCTGCTCTACATGGAGAAGCACCTCGGCATCGAGGACGCGAAGGAGGCCACCGCGGCCGTCGCCTTCGGTGTGCTGCTCTACACGATCGCGCTCCTGGTCAGCGCGGCGCTGTCCGGCTGGGCGTCCGACAAGATCGGCCGGCGCAAGGTCTTCGTCGGCGGTTCGACGGCGATGTTCGCCGTCGGCCTGGTCGTGCTCGCGCACGCCGACACCGTGAACGGCTTCTACGTGGCCGAGGTCATCATGGGCTTCGCGTACGGCATCTACTCGGCCATCGACACGGCGCTCGTCGTCGACGTGCTGCCGAACGCCGACCGGCCCGGCAAGGACCTCGGGGTCATCAACATCGCCAACGCGCTGCCGCAGTCGCTCGCTCCGGCCGTCGCACTGTTCTTCCTGAAGATCGGGTCGGGCGACGCCGCCGACAACTACACGCTCATGTGCTGGGCCGCCGGCGCGATCGCCATCGTCGGTGCCCTTGTGGTGATCCCCATCAAGCGGGTTCGATAGCCGGATGCACACCTCCGGGGTCGACGTGGACCGCAGCCAGCTCGCCGGGTGGCGGAACGCGATCATCGTCGCGTTCGCCATCGGCGGGATCAGCCTGGCCGGCTGGGGTCCCAGGCTCCCGGAGCTCCGCGTCGAACTCGGTGTCGACGTCGGCACCATCGGCCTCATGCTCGGCGGGGTCACCATCGGCTCGATCGGCGGGCTGCTCAGTGCCGCCCCGCTGCTCCGGCGCCTGGGCGGCCGACGCGCCCTGACGGCGGTCGCCGTCCTGGTCCCCGCCGCACTGGCACTCATCGGCATCGCCGCTGCGCTGCACTCCGTGCCGCTCGCGAGCGTCGGGTTCGTCGTCGCCGGTGCCGGGATCGGCGCGCTCGACGTCATGGCGAACGTCGAGGGCACGGCGATCGAGGCGCTCGCCGGTCGCACGCTGCTCCCGTTGATGCACGCCGCCTGGTCGGGAGGCGCGGCCCTCGGCGCCGGGATCGCCGCCCTCTGCGCATGGCTGGGCATCACCCCCTCGGCCCAGTTGATCGGTGAGGCCGTCGTCATCCTGGTGGTCGGCGTGATCGCCATGCGTGCGATCCCGGACGGCACGCGCGCCGAGGAACACGACACGACGCTCACCCCGCGGCAGCGCCTGCGGCAGTGGGCGCGCGGCTGGGCGGACGTCCGCCTGCTGCTGATCGGCGTCGTGATGCTGGGCGTCGAACTCGGCGAGGGGTCGGCGAACAACTGGCTCGCCCTGGCGGCCACCGACGGACACGGCCAGACGGCGACGATCGGGGCCCTCTTCTTCACCGTGTTCGCGGTCTCCGAGGCCGCGACGCGCGTCTTCGCCGGCCCCGTCGTCGATCGACTCGGACGGGTCCGGACGGTCCGCTGGACGACCGCGCTCGGCATCCTCGGCGCCGTCCTGTTCATCGTCGGCACGACCTGGTGGCTCACGCTCATCGGCGTGGTCCTCTGGGCGGTCGGCGTCTCGATGGGGTTCCCGCTCGGCATGTCGGCAGCGGCGCAGAGCGGCCCGAACCCGGCTGCCCGGGTCAGCGTCGTCGCGTCGATCGGGTACTTCGCGAACTTCGCCGGCCCGCCCGTCATCGGCGCGATCGCCGAGCAGGTCGGCGCGCTCAGCGCACTCTGGTTGATCGCCGTGCTCTTCGTGGCCGCCTTCGCCGCATCCGGGTCGCTGCGTCCGGTCGCCGAACCGACCCACGAGCGGGTCAGCGACCCTCGGTAGCGTGGAGCCCATGCTCGACGCGACGCCTGCCCCGTTCGACACCCCGGCCGGTCGCATCGTCGGGACGGTGGACGGCGACGTCGTCCGCGTGCTCGGGATCCCCTACGCGCGGGCCGACCGGTTCGCGCCGCCGGAGCCGATGCCGCCCTTCGCGAGCGAACTGCACGCGTCGACGCCGTCCCCCGTGGCGCCGCAGCCGCACGCGCAGTTCGTCGACCAGCTGCTCGGCGAGGTCGAGGACATCACCGTCGACGAGCACTGCCAGCGCCTGTCGATCACGCTGCCCGCCGACGTGACGCCCGACGAGCGCCTGCCCGTGATGGTCTGGATCCACGGCGGCTCGTACGTCATCGGCGGCGGCGACCTGCCGATCTACGACGCCCGCGACCTCGTGACCGAGCAGCGCGTGATCGTGGTGTCGGTGACCTTCCGGCTCGGGGTCCTCGGGTTCCTGGGCGACGGGGCGTCGATCCCGGCGAACCTCGGACTGCTCGACCTGCTCGAGTCGCTCCGCTGGGTGCAGGCGAACATCGCCACGTTCGGTGGCGACCCCGAACTGGTCACGGTGTTCGGGCAGTCCGCCGGCGGCGACGCAGCAGCCCACCTGATGATCAGCGACGGCGCGGCCGGGCTGTTCCGCCGGGCGATCATCCAGAGCGCACCGCTCGGGCTGTCGCGCGGTCGTTCCCGGATGAACCGCGCGATGATCCGGGCCGTCGGTGCCGTGCACGCCGACACCCCGCTCGACGACCTGCTCGAGCGGCAGGCCCTCGGCACCCGGGCGGCCGCGCCGTACGGACTCGCGGGCGGGATGCCGTTCGGCACCCAGTACGGGTTCGCCCCGTTGCCCGTCGAACGCGACCTCGACGACGCCTGGAGCCGAGTCGCTCCCGACGTCGACGTCCTGATCGGTTCCGCGACGGACGAGACCGGCATGTACGTGCCGTTGGTCCGCGGTCTGTCGCGGGTCGCTCGGTCACGGATCCTGCGCCCGGCGCTCCGCTGGTGGGTGGTCCGTCCGCTCTCCGACGTCATCTACGGCCGCGACGTCCGACGCCTCACCGCGCGGCACCGCCGAGCCGGCGGGCGAGCGACGTCCTACCGGCTCCTCCGTGGCGTGACGACCGCGCCGACCGGCGCCGTCCACATGAGCGACCTGCCGCTGTTGCTCGGCGGCCGCGAGGCCTGGGCCGGCACCCGCTTCGTCCCCGAGCGCGACTGGCCCGAGGTCGAGCGGCGCGGCCGGGCCTTCCGTGCGATCTGGGCCGAGTTCGCCCGGACCGGCGCCGTCACCGCCCCGGACGACGAGACGCTGACCTTCGACCGGCCCTGACGTTCGATCGGCACGGACCTTCGATCGGCACTGACCTTCGACCGGCACTGACGTTCGACTGGCACTGACCTTCGATCGGCACTGGCCGTCTTCGCGCCCCCTGAACTGGCGGTCGCGTGGTCGCCCCCGGGACCGGACAATCGTCAGCATGCCCACGCCCGACGCCGATCTCCGTGCACGCATCGTGTCCGGTGCGATCGCGGCGTACCGCGCGACGGACTTCCACCGGGTCGGACCGGACGAGGTCGCCGAGCACGCCGAGGTGCCGGTCGCCGAGGTCAGCAGAGCGTTCCCGATGTGGGAACTCCTCGTCGTCGCCGTCATCGACCGGTGGAACAACGGCAGCCGACTCGCGCTGTGGCCCGTCGCCGAACGGGACGGTGCCGTCGCGTACCTGCGTGCCCGGCTCGAGGCCGGCATCACGGACCCGGCCCTCGTCCGGCTCCGGATCGCCGTGCTCAGCGCCGCGTCGAACCCCGGCCACCCCGCAGCCGGGTGGTTCCGCACCCAGTACACCCGGGCGTTCGAGGACCTCACCCTCGCGTTGGTCCGTGACGTCGTCGCTGCCCGCGAGCCACGGGGCGCCTCGCCCCGGCACGCCGCCGAGCAGCTCATGGCACTGTTCGAGGGGCTGCAGCTGCAGGCGATGGTCCGCGACGACGCCGAGCCGCTGAGCGGCTTCGACCGCGCCGTCGCCCGGATGCGGGTCGGCTGGGCAGCAGCGCGCGTCGACGCCTGAGGACTCCGAGCGGGAGCACGGACGGGAGGCACGGCGCGGCTTGCGTGCGTCGGCTCGCCCACCTGGCATGGTCGGCCCATGGAGTACACCGACTACGACACCCGGCTCGCCGCGTACGGCGTGATCACGGACGGTGACCGGGTGCTCCTGGCGAAGCTGCGCTTCCCCGAAGCCGGCACGTGGACGTTGCCGGGCGGTGGCGTCGAGTTCGACGAGACCGTCGAGCAGGCCGTCGTGCGCGAGGTCCGCGAGGAGACCGGGTACGAGTCCGAGGTCGGCGCCCTGCTCGGCGTCCGGCACCACGTCGTCCCCGCGGAGCGCCGGATCCACGCCAACGGTCGCCCGATGAAGGCCGTGCAGGTCGTGTTCCGCGCGACGGTCGTCGGCGGCACGCTGCGCGACGAGATCGACGGGTCGACCGACGAGTCGCGCTGGCTGCCCATCGCCGAGCTCCCGCACCACCGGCACGGGTTGCTCGTACCCGTCGCACTGGCGTGGGCGGGCGCGCTCACCCGCTGACCCCTCATCCGGCGGCCAGCGTCGCGAACTGCGCCGGGATCTCAGCGGGTGCCGGCGGCTGGACGGACCACCCGAGTGCGCGGAGTGCCCCGGCGGTCTCGGCGGGGAACTGACGAGCAGTCGCGGCCGCTTCGCCTCGGCGCCATTGCTTCCGGAACTCGTGCACCGCTGACCGCCAGGTCGGGAGCGAATCGACGCCGCACTCGACGATGACGAACTCGACCACGTCGGCGAGACTCGGTCGGAAGTGCGGGCCGCCGAGCGGGAAGTGCAGCGAGGACAACCGAGCGGCGTCGCGACGCCCTGATCCGTTGTCGCCCGCCCTGGCCAGCAATGCACTGAACGCGCCGCGCTCGGCGTGCAGGTGCCAGTGCGACTGCGGGGTGGCGGTCAACGCTTCTTGGAACTCGAAACGGACCAGCGGTTGCCGGTCGTCTGCGAGGAACAGGGTGAACCGGCTCTCGTTCACCTCGAGCGCGTCGAGGTGGTCGAACCAGCGAAACCGCATCGACAGCGTGACGTCGGCGGTGTGGACGCCTCCGACCGTCAGACTGACTCGCGGGGTGCTTCCTGCCTCTGGAGCAGGCTGGATGACGATCGTCCCGCTCGGCACGTCGAGGTCGTAGTCGACTCGCGCCCCGTGTCCGGGCAGGCAAGCGTCCAGGAGAGCCTGCGCGAGTTCCATCTGCTGTTGCGCCGCTGACTCCGCACTGCCGGTCATCGCTCGCCCAGCAGGAAGGAGATGCTGTCGAGCCAGTCCTGTGCCAGAAACTCGTCGATGAAGAGATCGCGCCACTGCTCGGTCGGCGCGAACTCTCGTTCATCGAGGTCCCACTGCGCCCGGACCCGCGCGCGTTCGATGAGGAGTTCCTCGCGGGTCCAGTGTCGTCCCACCACAGCGGTCATGGCCGTCCTCTCGTCGGTGTGGGACGACGGTAGGGCGGTCAGTGGGGCCGGCGCGAACTTTCTGAATACAACATGTTCACTCGGCGACGACGCTCAGGACGTTGCCCGACGGGTCGGTGAACCAGGCGATGAGCGGGCCGCCCTTGCGGTTCACGCCCTTCTCGTCGGTCATCCCCTCGTACTGCAGGAACGTGACGCCCTTCGTGGTGAGCTCGTCCACCGCGGCGTCGACGTCCGGCACGGGGAAGTTCAGCACCGTGAAGGCCGCGGGCTCGTGCGCAGGGCCCTTCGGGTACACGAGGACACCGTGGCCGTCGCCGAGCTGCAGGAAGAGCATGCCGTGGTCCTCGGAGACCTCGACCCCCAGGACGTCCTGGTAGAACTCCTTCGCCTCCGGGACGTCCCGTACCGAGAACCCGCTGAACGCCTTCGTCGCATCGACCATGCCGCCAGTGAACCACCCCGGTCCGGTGTCGGCGCGCTCTGCCAGGATGGGGCCGTGAGCCACCCGGACAGCAGCGTCGACGACGCCGTCGAGCGTGCGGTCGAGCTGGCCTCGGCGGGTCCCCGGGCAGTGCTCGGCATCGCGGGTGCTCCCGGTGCCGGCAAGTCGACCCTGGCCCGCCGCGTGGTCGCCGCCGTCGACGAGCGACTCGGGGCCGGCACGGCGGTGCAGGTGCCGATGGACGGCTTCCACCTGTCGAACGCGGCGCTCGACGCCCTCGGCCGGCACGACCGCAAGGGCGCCGTCGACACGTTCGACGCCGACGGCTACGTCGCCCTGGTCCGACGACTCGTCGCTGCCGACACCACCGTGTGGGCGCCGGACTTCGACCGCCGCATCGACGAGCCCGTCGCCGGCAGCATCGCCCTCCCGCCGACCGCCCGGCTCGTGGTCTCCGAGGGGAACTACCTGCTCGACGATGCCGAACCGTGGGCAGCGCTCGGCGACCTGTTCACCGATACCTGGTTCTGCGCCGTCGACGACGGGGTCCGGGTCGACCGCCTGGTCGGTCGGCACATGCGTCACGGACGCGACCACGACGCCGCGCGCGCATGGGCGGTGGAGGTCGACGGCGTGAACGCGGCGAGGGTCGCGCCCACGGTGATCCGTGCCTCCAGGACGGTGCGGACGTGACCATCAGAACGACGCGACACCGATCGAAGGAGCGACCATGACCATCGCCATCACCGGAGCGACCGGCAACATCGGGGGCGCCGTCGCACGCGCGCTCGCCGCGGACGGCGTGCCGTTCCGGATGATCGTGCGCGACGCAGCGCGCGCGCCGGAGCTGCCCGGCGCCGAGGTCACGGTCGCGACGTTCGCCGACGCCGACGCCAGCCGGGCGGCGCTCGAGGGGGTCGACGTGCTCCTGATGGTGTCGGCGGCCGAGGCCGAGGACCGGCTCGACCAGCACCGCACCTTCGTCGCAGCAGCTGCCGGGGCCGGTGTGCGGCACGTCGTCTACACGTCGTTCCTCGGCGCGGCCGAGGACGCGACCTTCACCCTCGGGCGCGACCACTGGGCGACCGAGCAGGCGATCCGCGCGACCGACACGGCGTACACGTTCCTGCGGGACAGCTTCTACCTGGACTTCGTCGAGGACCTGGTCGGCGAGGACGGCGTGATCCGCGGGCCGGCAGGCGACGGCGCCATGGCGGCGGTCGCCCGTGCGGACGTCGCACGGGTCGCGACGGCCGTGCTGCGGGACCCGGGTGCGCACGTGGACCGCACGTACGAGCTGACCGGGCCGGCGGCGTTCACGCTCGCCGAAGCCGCCGCGGTGGTGACCGAGGTGCGTGGCCGCACGGTGACGTACCACCCGGAGACGCTGGACGAGGCGTACGCGTCTCGTGCGCAGTGGAACCCCGAGCCGTGGCAGGCCGATGCGTGGGTGAGCACCTACACGGCCATCGCCGAGGGGGCTCTCGCGCACGTGTCCGGCGACGTCGAGCGGATCACGGGCAGGGCGCCGATGTCGCTGCGCGAGGTGCTCGCCGCGCGGTAGTGGGCGCGGGCGGGGCGCGGGCGGGACTTCGTGAGCAGAAATGGTCGGGTCAGGTGCGGCGACCCGACCATTTCTGCTCACGAAGCGCAGCGCAGCGGGCGAACAAGCAGCGCCGCTCAGGACACGCGGCGCGCGGCGATCGTGCCGACGACCCCGAGCGTCAGCACCGACACGAGCACGACGAGCAGCGGTGCCGTCCAGTCCCCGGTCGCACCGTGCAGCGCCCCGGCGACGAGCGGCCCGGCCGAGCCGATCAGGTACCCGCCGCCCTGCACGAACGCGGACATCCGACGGGCATCGGCGTCGCTCGACACGATCCGCACGATCACGATGAAGATCACGGTGATGCCGCCGCCCTGGGCCGCGCCGCCGAGCACCGACCACAGCAACCAGAGCTGCGGGGCGAACAGCAGCCCGAGTGGCATCGCCAGCCACAGGAACGCGACGAGCGCGATGATCGCCCGCGGCCGCCACTTCGCCGCGAGCAGCGGGACCCCGAGCGCACCGACCACGGCCAGGATCTGGAACACCGACGAGCTCGCCCCGGACGACGCCTTCGAGAACCCGATCTCGTCGTGCAGCAGGGTCGGGATCCAGGCGGTCAGGGCGTAGTACGAGAACGCCTGGCCACCGAAGGCCAGCGTGAGCCCCCACGTGATGAGTCGTCGTGCGGGACGGACCGGCTCGGCGGCGGTGGCAGCAGCGGCCGCCGCGGCCCGGTCGGCGCGGATCGTCCGGATCGCCCCGGTGTCGAGCACCTGGTCGATCGGACCGGTGATCGGCAGGGGCTCGTCGTCGTCGGAGCGCACGGGGCGGCGCCACGCGGCCCGGGCACCCACTGCGTACGTCCAGGCGAACCCGGCGATGACCGCGAAGACCGCCCACACGGCGATCGCGACGGGCCAACCCCACAGCGCCGCCAGGGGAGCGGTCGCGAGTGAGGTGATCATCGACCCGACGTTGAGCGCCGACGTGTAGACGCCGGTGACCAGGCCGACACGCTCCGGCGAGGTGTCCCGCCGGATGACGACGGGGATCACCACGTTGCCGATCGTGATGCCGATGCCGATCACCGCGGTGCCGATGAGCAGTGCGGCGGACGACGGCATCGAGCGCACCACGGTGCCGGCGAGCACGATGACGAGCGACAGGGACACCGCACGCTCGGGGTCGGCCTTCGCGATGACCCAGCTGGCGAACGGCGTCGCCAGGGCGAAGCAGAGCACGGGGATCGTCGTCAGCAGCCCGGCGATCGTGGACGTCAGGCCGAGGTCGAGCCGGACGTCGCCGATGACCGGGGCCGTCGCGACGATCGGCCCGCGGAAGTTCAGTGCGATGAGGACGATGGCGGCGGGCAGTACCCACGCGGCGGCACGCAGCCCCTGCCGCGTCGCGCCGGTCCGGCCGTGCCCGCTCGTCGCGTCGGTCCCGCCGGTCGCGTCGGTCCCGTCCGTCACGGCAGCAGGATCGGGAGCAGGTCCAGCGGGGTGGCGGCCGTGGCGATGGTGCCCTCGGCCTCGGCGGGGGAGCCGTACCCCCACTCGGCGAAGACCACCGGGACGCCGTGCACCGTGGCGCCCTCGACGTCGTGCACCCGGTCGCCGATGAGCACCGGGCGGCTGATGTCGAACCCGCGGGCGTCGAGGCGGCGCAGCGCTTCCTCGACGACGTCGGCCTTGCTCGACCGGACCTCGTCGTCGCTGGCGCCCGTGATGATGTCGATGTCCCCGGTGAGCCCGTAGTGCTCGAGGATGTACGTCGCCGGCGTCTCGGGCTTGCTCGTCGCGGTCGAGATCGGCAGCCCCGCGTCGTGCAGCGTCCGGAGCACGACGTCGATGCCGGGGAACATCGTCGAGTCGAGGGCGCCGTGCGAGAAGTAGTGCTCGCGGTACACGGCGAGGGTGTGCTCCGCCTGCGCCTCGTCCATGCCCATCGCGACCCGGAACGTGTCCATGATCGGCGGGCCGACGAACGACATCAGGGTGTCGTGGTCGGGCACCGGGACGCCCACGGTGCGGAAGGTGTGCGTCAGGCTCTCGAGGATGCCCGGCGCGGAGTCGCTGATGGTGCCGTCGAGGTCGAACAGGATGGCGGAGAACGGGCTGGTCATGTCCTGCCCACCCTACCGGCGGCGGTCGACGGGACCACCCTGGTGCCGCGCGCGACGAGGCGGACGTGCGCCGGGCCTCCCGGTCGGGCGGCGGCGGTCGGGCGCGGGCGGCGGTCGGGCGGTCGGGCCGTCGGGCGGAACCAGGTTCCGGACACAGCACCACGCGATTCCGCGGTTCCGTGTCCGGAACCTGGTTCCGGCGGCAACGCACCAACACGCACGCGCCGCTCCGCACTCAGAACAGGCGGGTGTGCCCGCCCTCGATGCCGCGCATCGCGTCGTAGTCGAGCACGAGGACGCGGATGCCGCGGTCCTCGGCGAGGGTGCGCGCCTGCGGCGCCACCGTCTGCGCCGCCAGCACGCCCTGCACCGGCCGCAGGTGCGGATCGCGGTTCATGAGTTCGAGGTAGCGCGTGAGCTGCTCGACCGCGTCGATGTTGGCGTTCCGCTTCATCTCGACCGCGACGCTCGCCCCGGCGTCGTCGCGCGCCAGGATGTCGACCGGCCCGATGGCGGTCATGTACTCGCGGCGGACCAGCGTGTGGCCGTCGCCGAGCAGTTCGATCTGCTCCGCGAGGAGCTGCTGCAGGTGCGCCTCGACCCCGTCCTTCACCAGACCCGGGTCGACGCCGAGGTCGTGGGTCTGGTCCGCGATGACCTCGTGGATGGACACGATCAGGCGGTCCTGGGTCTTCTTCTGCGTCACCGTCCAGACCTCGGTGATGCCACCGACGGTCTGCTCCTCGTCCGGCTCGCTCATCTCGATCGAGCACGGCGGGCTCATCCAGTTCAGCGGCTTGTAGCTGCCACCGTCGGAGTGCACGAGCAGTGAGCCGTCCGCCTTGAGCATGAGCAGACGGGTCGCGAGCGGCAGGTGGGCTGAGAGCCGTCCGGCGTAGTCGACGGAGCAGCGGGCGATGACGAGACGCACCCGGGAAGCCTAACGGGCGTCGCGTCCCGACCCGGACGGCGCGCTCGTCGCGTCAGCAGTGCTGGTTGCGTCGGCAGCGTTCGTCGTGTTGGCAGCGCTCGTCGCGTTGTCGGCGTTGTCGGCGCTGCCGGCCGGGAGGCGCGGCTCGCCCCCGCCGTGTCCGTCGCCGCCCCCGCGGGTCGGCCTGGCGGCGGCGCCGGTCTCACGGGCAGCACCCGACGCGAGTCCCGCCGCGATGATGAACACGAAGACGACCAGGAGCGCACCGAGCAGTCCGACGTGCTCGCCGAGGAACCCGATGAGCGGAGGACCGGCCAGGAACGCCACGTACCCGATGGTGGCGACGGCGCTGACCTTCGCGGCTGCGGTGCGGGGGTCGTCGGCGGCGGCCGACATGCCCATCGGGAAACCGAGGCTGGCACCGAGGCCCCAGAGCACGACGCCCACGATCGCGAGCGGCACGTTGTCGATGAAGATGAGCATGCCGAGGCCGACCACCGCGACGGCGGCGCTGATGCGCAGGATCGGGACGCGCCCGAACTTGTCGATGAGGGGGCTGCCGGCGACGCGGCCGACGGTCATCGCGGCGAGGAACACGGTGAGCACCCCAGCGCCGGCGGCGTTGTCGAGCCCGTGGCCGTCGATCATCGCGAGCGGCAGCCAGTCGTTCGCGGAGCCCTCGGCCAGGGCCATGCCGAGCACGATCACACCGATGAGGATCGTGGACGGCTGCGCCCAGACCTGCATGCGGGTGAGCGGCGTCGCGACCGGACTGGTGTCGGTGGAGACCTGCTCGGCGAAGCGGTGCTCGTCCTGGAACTTCGTGACGGCGACGAGCATCGCGGCGCTCGTGATGACGACCAGCACGATGAAGTGCACGGAGACGGGGATCTCGAGCCGCTCGGCCAGGGCACCGAGCCCGGCGCCCGCCAGCGTGCCGAGGCTGAACGCGGCGTGGAACAGGGGCATGATCGTGCGCCCACCGGCCTTCTCGGCTGCGGCGCCCGAGACGTTCATCGACACGTCGCACAGGCCGTTGCCGAACCCGAAGGCGATCAGGGCGATCCAGATGGCGGCGAAGCCCCACCCGAGCGTGACCGCGATGCCGGCGAAGACCATGCCGAGTGCCAGACAGGCGGCGGCGATCTGGATCCCGCGGCGTGCGCCGAGCTTGGCGACGATGTGGCCGGCGAAGGTCAGGCCGCCGATCGAACCGACGGCCATACCCAGGACGAGCAGACCCATCTCGAACGTGCTCGCGCCGAGGGAGTCGCGGACGCTCGGGATCCGGCCGAGCCACGTCGCGATGTCGAGCCCGGACAGGGTGAACACCACGAACACCGCGATGATCCAGGCCCTGGTGGTCGGAACGGTGCGGGTGGACGGCGTCGTCATGGTGGTCCCATCGTGCTTCGTTGCTGGTGGTCGTGGTGCGGGTCGCGCTGCGCGTTTTGTTCGGAGTCGGCCGCTATCGAATCGATTCGACCGCTTGTTCCCGCTACGCTAACCGGCGATGGACGAACCGGCAACAGCACTCGGCGCGTCGCCTTCCCGCGGCGGCGGCACCCGTCCGTCGCGCCCGACGCTGGCCGCGGTCGCCCGCGCCGCCGGTGTCGCGCCGTCGACGGCCTCGCTCGCGTTCAGCGGCAGCGGCCCGGTGTCCGAGGACGCCAAGGCCCGAGTCCTCGCCGCCGCCGCAGAGCTCGGCTACGGCGGCCCCGACCCCCGTGCGCGTTCGCTCCGCCGAGGGCGTTCGGGCGTCATCGGTGTCGTCATGGACGAGCGTCTGAGCGATGCCTTCCGTGACCCCGTCAACGTCCTGACGCTCGACGGCATCGCCGAGGTCGCCGGGGCTGCGGGCGCTTCGCTCTTGCTGGTCCGGAGTCCGCTCGATGACGAACAGGGAGCCGGCCCCCTCGTCGATGCCCCGATGGACGCCGTCGTGCTCGTCGGGTGCAACGTCCGGATCGACCCGGCCGTGGCGGTGCTGCGGCGCCGGCAGATCCCCGTCGTCGCGATCGAGGCGGACGAGATCGAGGGTGCCGTCCCTGTTCAGCTCGACAACCGGGATGCCTCGCGCCGTGCTGCTGCGTACCTGCAGGACCTCGGGCACGCCGACGTCACGGTGGTGACGCTGCCGCTCGACGCTGCTCGTCGGCGGGGGCCGGTCGACGACGACCGGTTCGCGTCGGGCATCGCGTTCACGACGCTGGAGCGACTGCGGGGCGTGCGCGAGGTCTACCCCTCCGCCGTGGCGGTCGAGACGGCGGGGAGCTCGGTGGAAGAAGGACGCCTGGCAGGCGTGGAGCTGTTCGCTGCCGATGGCCCTCGCCCCACCGCCGTCATCGCCCAGAGCGACCTGATCGCCGTCGGGGTGATCTCGGCTGCCCTCGACGCCGGGCTGCGGGTGCCCGAGGACGTCAGCGTCGTCGGGTTCGACGGCATCACGGTGGACGACAGCCTGTTGCACCGCACGCCGATCCGGCACCTGACCACGCTCGTGCAGCCGTTCGTGCAGAAGGGCCAGGCTGCCGCTCGTGCTGCGCTGGCGATGCTCGAGGGGGCGGAGCCGCAGCCGGCGTCGTTCATCTCGGAGTTGCGGGTGGGGGACACGACGGGGCCGCCGCCGGCTGTGCGCTGATCCCACCCCCGGATTCCGCCACACCCCTACGAGTCGGTCAGCGCAACTTCGCGACGATCACCGCGACAGGGCGGGAAGTACGACGTCATCGACGACCTCGACGATGTCGTCGCGGGACAGCGGGCCAGTGGTGAGGTGACGGGCGAGCACGAGTGCGGCACCAGCGCTGACGCGTGATGGGCTGACAGCGCTCGAGGGGATCTCGCCACGGGCCGCGGCGCGTCCGAATGCTTCGGTCACGAGGCGTTGGCGCGGCTCGATGAGCAGTGCGACGATGCGCTGCCACATCTCGGGTCGTCGCTCTCGCTCCAGGAGAAGTGGTGCGAGGACCCGTCCGACGGGGGTGGTGAGCCCGTCCGCGAGATCGGACAGGAACGCGATGAGTTCGTCGCGGAGGTCACCGACCGGCTGGAGTCGGGTCCCCCCGGGGTGATCGCTCCGCTCCGCGGTGTCTTCGGTCCAGGCGAGGGCAGCGAGGACGAGCTGCTCCGGATCGGTCCAGCGCCGGTAGAGCGAGGCCTTGCCCGCACCGGCTGCCGCGGCGACGTTCTCGAAGGTGAGGCCCGCCATGCCGTGGTCAGCCAGCTGTTCGAGTGTGGCGGCGAAGATCGCGTGCTCGAGGTCAGCACCGCGCCGCCGGACGGGAGCGTTCACGAGATGAGTGTCCCACCGACCCACACAGCGCCCGGCTGAGCGAGGACGGCTGGGTCGACGAGGGGATCGCCGGTCGTGAGCAGGAGGTCCGCACGCAGCCCCACTTCCACACGCCCGCGGTCGTGCAGACCGAATGCCGCCGCTGCCCCGTCCGTGGCAGCGGTCAGTACCGCGCCGTTCGTCATCCCGGTGTCCCGCAAGAGGAGCATCTCCTCGTGGAGGGCCTCGCCGTGGCGAACCGGCGCGAACGGGGTCTCGTTCGCGTCCGTGCCGGCGACGACTGGCACACCGGCGGTGTGCATCCGGCGCACACTCTCGACGGCGTTCTCGAATGCGGCGTCGGCACGGTCCCCGAGCCGCGCGCGGGCCATCGCGCGCATCATGACGAGGGTCGGTGACGCGATGGTGCCCTGGTCGACCATCCGACGGACGGTCTCGCCCGGCAGCGGCCGGTCGAGCGGTGCGTGCGTGAGGATGTCGACCCCGGTGTCGAGCCCGCGGACGAACGACGCGGCGGTCACGACGTGGGCCACGGTCCGGAGCCCCCGGCGGCGTGCACCGTCGACCAGGGCCGTGATCGTTGCGACGTCGAGCGCGGGGACGTCGGTGGCGTCGGGGTCCTCGATGATGATCTTCACCAGGTCCGACCCGTTCGCGGCCCGCCAGTCCAGGTACCGCTCGGCATCGGCTGCGCTGCTCACGCCGCTCGCGTCCGGGAAGCCCATCCGAGCGATCTGGGCGCTGCCCGGCGCCGAGGCGGCCGAGCCCGCGCTGAGGAGCCCCGGTGCCCCCGGTGCTCCTCGCTGCTCGTCGACGAGGGAGTCCGGGTGTGTCCCGAGGTCGACCATCGTCGTGACGCCGGCTCGGACTGCGGACGACAGCGCCGCCGGGGAGCCCAGGTGGACGTGCGTGTCGATCAGGCCCGGGACGAGGAACTGCCCCGTTCCGTCGACGACCGGACCGCCGGCTGGAGCGACGGTCCCCGCGGGACGGACCGTGGTGATGTGTTCGTCGAACTCGACGTCGACAGCCTCGGTTGTGGTCACCCCGCCGGAGCTGGTGCGGACGTTGCGAATGGTCGTGGTCATGCGGTCTACGATACAGAATCGTTCACTACACGCAACGAGGAGCCATCGATGTCCGAACTGATCGACGTCCACGCACACTTCGTCACCGCGGACTACGTCGCAGCGGCCCGAGCAGCCGGGTACGAACAGCCGGACGGCATGCCCGCCTGGCCGAGCTGGTCGCTCGCCGGCCAGCTCGGTGACATGGACCGCCGCGGGATCGCCCGAGCGGTCCTGTCCATCTCGTCGCCCGGAGTGCACTTCGGGGACGACGACCGAGCCGCGGAGCTCGCGCGGACACTCAACGACGAAGCCGCCGCGATCGCGGCCGCGCACCCGGACCGGTTCTCGTACTTCGCGTCCCTCCCGGTGCCGGATGTCGACAGTGCGGTCCTGGAGGCCCGGCGCACGTTGCAGGGACCGGGTGCGGTCGGCGTCGTCCTCGAGTCCAACGCGCACGGCCAGTACCTGGGAGATCCCGCGTTGGAGCCGCTCTGGGCCGAGCTCGACGCCCGCGGCGCGGCCGTCTTCGTGCACCCGACCTCGCCCGTCGGGTGGGAGCGCACCGCCCTCGGGCGTCCTCGCCCGATGCTGGAGTTCATGTTCGACAGCACCAGGAGCATCGTCGACCTGGTGTTCGCCGGCGTCCTCGACCGGTACCCGGACCTGCGCGTCATCGTGCCGCACTCGGGCGCGACCCTGCCGGTCCTCTCCGACCGGATCGCCCTGTTCCAGCAGTTGTTCGGCGCCACCGCCGGCACGATGCCCTGGAAGGACGCGATGCGGCGGCTCTGGTTCGACACGGCAGGCACGCCGTTCCCACTCGACGTGCCAGTCCTCGCCGAGGTCGCCGGGACGGACCGGCTGCTCTACGGCAGCGACTCGTGCTGGACGCCGACGCAGGGCGTGGACGCGCAGATCGCCGCGCTCGACGATGCCGAGCCGCCGCACGACGCGACGAGTTGGCGGGAACTCACGACCCGGAACGCTCGGCGTCTGCTCGACTGACTCCGGCGAGGACGCTCTGGATCGCGGGTCCGGCGATCGCGACGACGGTGTCGTGGTCGGCTGCGAGCACGGCAGGGACCCCGAAGACCTGCCGGCTCGTGATGATCCCGACGAGCATGGCCGCGGCGAGCCCGGCCCGGAGCGCACGGTCCTCGTGATCGGCGCCGGAGGCTCCGTGTACGAGGCGGGCCTGGATGAAGTCCCGCAGCTGCGCCGTCGCGTCCTCGTTGACCATCGCACCTCGGAGCATCGCCATCAGCGGTTCCGACTCCTCCGGGGCGCCTTCCCAGGCCTGTAGGAACGCCCGGACGACACGCTCGCCGAGATGCTCGTCCGGACCCTCGAAGGCCGTGTCGAAGCGCCGGAGCGCGGACGGGGAAACGGCCATTACCGCTGCGAACAGGTCAGCCTTCGACCCGAAGAACTGCATCACCTGCGAAGGGTCGACGCCGGCGTCCGCCGCCACGGCCCGGATCGTCGTGCCGGCGAAACCGTCGCTGGCGAACCGCGCACTCGCCGCCGCGAGGACCGTCGTGCGGGTGCTGGCCGCCCCGGGACGGCGACCCACGCGGGAGGTCGTCGCTGCTTCCGTCGTTCCGTCCATGCCCGCAATCTACTCCGCTGACGGGTTTCTCAACACGCGTTGAGTTCTTGCCGGATCGGACGTACGCTCGCCTCGACGAAGAGCCCACGGAGGACTCCCGCACGAAGGAGAACACGATGACCGACCAGAGGATGACCGTCCCCTCCACCCCGCTGCCCGCGCCGCGCACGGGTGTGCTCACCCCCTTCGAGCCCGGCACCCGAACCCTCGAGACCGGGTTCCGGATCGCGCCGCAGTTCAAGCCGCTGCCCGTCGACACGGTGTTCGACAAGGACGTCGCGATGCAGCTGCGCGACGGCACGACCATCCACGTCGACGTGTTCCGCCCGGTCGGCACCGAGCCGGTACCGGTGATCGTTGCATGGAGCCCGTACGGCAAGGCGCAGGGCACGTCGCTCAGCGTCATGGGGGTGTTCGGGCTCGTCGGGCTGCCGAACAGCACGGTGTCCGGACTCGAGAAGTTCGAGGCACCGGACCCGGCGTACTGGGTCGAGCACGGCTACGCGATCTGCAACGTCGACATCCGCGGCGTGGTCGACTCCGAGGGCGACAGCGTGCTCTGGGACCGGCAGGAGGGCCGCGACGCGTACGACGTCATCGAGTGGCTGGCCGAGCAAGAGTGGTGCGACGGCAAGGTCGGCATGAGCGGCACGAGCTACCTCGCCGTGTCGCAGTGGTTCACCGCCGCCGAGCAGCCCCCGCACCTCGTCGCGATCAACCCGTGGGAGGGCGTCAGCGACGTCTACCGCGACCTCGTGATGCGCGGCGGCATGCCCGACACCGGGTTCGCGCAGCAGCTGCAGGACGGCAGCTTCTTCGGGAAGGGCCAGAAGGAGGACATCCTCGCCGAGGTCGACGCCTACCCGCTGATGACCGACCTGTGGGAGCAGAAGATCCCTGACTTCTCGCAGATCGAGGTCCCGGCGTACGTCGTCGCGAGCTACTCGAACACCCTGCACACCGCCGGGACCTTCCGCGCCTGGCGTCGGATCGCCAGCGACGAGAAGTGGCTCCGGATCCACAACACCCAGGAGTGGCCGGACTACTACGACCCGGCGAACGTCGAGGACCTCCGCCGGTTCTTCGACCACTTCCTCAAGGGCGCCGACAACGGGTGGGAGACCACTCCGACCGTCCGGTACTCGGTCCTCGACCTGCAGGGCGGAGACGAGGTCGCCGTGCCGGCTGAGTCGTTCCCGCCGCAGGACGCCATCTCGACGAAGTACCACCTCGACGCCCGGACGCGAACGCTGACCACGGCCGCGCCCGAGGCACCTGCGGAAGCGTCCTACGCCGTCGACGCGAACCCGGACGCCGTCTCGTTCCTGACCCGCTTCGACGAGGAGACCGTCCTGGTCGGGTACCCGAAGGCGCACCTGTTCGTCGAGGCCCGGGGCGCCGACGACATGGACCTGTTCGTCCTCGTCCAGAAGCTCGACCGCTGGGGAACGCCGCTGCAGGCGTTCACTGTGCCGAACCAGTCGGCGATGGCGCACGACCTCACCGACCACGGCGCGACGATCCTGCGCTACAAGGGCTCCGACGGACGCCTCCGGGTGTCCGCCCGGCACCTCGACGAGGCCCTGTCGACCGACGACGTCCCCGCGCACTCGTTCGACCGCGTCGAGAAGCTCGCTGCCGGGCAGGTCGCCGAGATCGAGATCGACCTGTTCCCGGTCGGACTGCGCTTCCACGCGGGCGAGCAGCTGCGGTTCATCGTGAGCTCCCGCAACCTGCTCGGCACGCTCATGCCGGCGATCCGCGAGTACGTCGGCGCGAACACCGGGCGGCACGTCGTGCACACCGGCGGCGACCAGGCCTCGTACCTCCAGCTCCCCGTCCGGGCCGCACGGTGACCGGCGCGACCGTCCGCCTGGCCGGCGAGGACACCGACTCGACCATCGACGGGTTCGAGCTGTTCTCCGCCCGCCGGGCGCTCGCGCTCCTGAAACGGAAGCTGGGACGCGAGCGACTGCTCGAGCTGCTCGAGGACGAGATCGCTGCGGGTGACGCGTTCCTCCGCACCCACCTCGAACGCTCCGGCGGCGAGCAGGCAACCGGCACGACCACGCTCCGTGCACGGGGCATCAGTGCCGCGCAGTTCGGTGCGTGGCTCGGCGCCGCGTTCGCCCGCGAGGACGTCATGCTCGCCGGACACCCGGAGCACTACGGGATCCACGCCGAGCCGGGGCGCAACGTGAACATCGTCGAGACCCTCGACGAGTACGTCTGCTCGTTCTTCATGCGCCCCTGGGACGACAGTGCCGTCGTCGAGCAGGAGCTGCCCGCCGCAGAAGCGCCTGCCGGTCGCCGGTCGCACATGCTGTTGGCGGACGGGACGGTGATCGGCTCGATCGCGAACTCCTTCGACGAGGAGCAGGACGGCTTCACCGCACGTCTGTCCGTCACCCTGCCGGCGACCTGCGCCCCGGCGGTGATCGAGCAGCACCTCGAGCACTTCGCCGTCGAGTTCCGCACCTGGATCCGCCGAGCCGCCAACGAGCGGTGACCGTAGCAGCGCAGTCCGGTAGCCCATCGGTCATCGAGACGGTGGCTCAGGGCAGCGTTCGTTCCCACGTCGACGTCGGCCGCTCCGCGCGCGACCGTGAGCTGCGAGTCCTACTGCCAGGTGGCGGTGTCGGGGTCGATGCCGCGGGCGCGTGCGCCGGCGTCGATGATGCGACGCAACCATGAGGCGAGCCCGGCTCGGATGCCGTCGTAGTGTGCGGCGTACCCCGGATCGGCTTCGTACATGCGGCCGAGGACGACCTGCATCTGCCGGGTGATCGGGAAGTAGGCGGAGAACACCTCGCGGTGCTGTTCAACGAGAGCGTCCGCGGCCGGGCTGCCGGGTTCGACACCAGCATCCATGGCGTCGGCAAGGGCCTGATCAAGCGCCGCAGACGCATCGGCGACGGCCTGCCAGTCGTCCACGGTGCGTGACGCCGAGCGTTCGGCGTAGTGCCGCCACTCCGGCGTATCGCCGTAGAGTTGCCGCGCCTCAGCCGGCCACTGCGGATTCCATCCAGGCCCGAACGTCGCGGTCTGCTCCTCATTGGTCATGAGCAGCCCGTGCTCGTGGGCGTCGGCCATCCGGGCCAGGTCATCGCCCAGCGCGCTGAGATGCTCGATCCGCGCCGCAAGCTGGGACTGCTGGGCGCGCAGCGCAATGACAACGGCCGCACTCGGATCGTCGAGAACGTTCCGAATGGCTTCCAGGTCGAGCCCCAGCTCGCGGTAGACGACGATGCGCCGCAGCCGCTCGACGTCGTCTTCGGCATAGAGCCGGTACCCGGCAGCTGACCGTGACGACGGCCTCGCAAGGGCGATCTCGTCCCAGTGATGCAACGTCCGGACCGTCACGCCCAGGCGCGCCGCGGCCTGACCAACAGTCAGGTCCACGGCGTCGCTGTCATCAGGCATGCGCTCCATTCTTCTCGCCGTCGGCGTCAGGTGCGGTGATGCCGATCGCTTCGAGGTTCTTGGCGGTCTGGCTGGTCGGCTCGAAGGGTTTCGCGGCAGTGAAGACGACTCGCACCTTCTCCGGCGTGATCACCTCGGCATCGCGGGTGCCCCAGGGCGTGTCCCGCGGCTCGCTCACCACGCCCGCGTCGTGGGCTCGGCACGCGGTGACGAGGGTGTCGATCTGGTTCAGGACGCACGCGAAGCTGAAGCTCACCGCCGGCGCCTGATCCGGAGCGGACGCGGTTGGGACCAGCAGGACGTCCTGAAAGGCCCACCGGCGCAGGTGCACGAGCTGGCCCGGCACGCTGAACAGGTCGAAGAAGCCCAGGCCGCGGGTCCAGAAGTCGACGGAAGCGGCCAGGTCGGTTGTCGGGATCGTCACGAACGACGGCATCCCGTAGATCCCGTGGAACGGCTCAGGCGCGACCACGTCAGGGCCGGGGGCGGGGACCGGGCTCATCTCAAAGGCGTTGTAGTAGCTGCTCATGGGTCCACGTTCTGCCCTCACGCGGCGTGAGGGTCAAATCGGGGAACTCTGGGACCAACCTGTTGGCCCGGTTCACCGAGTTGGCGGCCCGCGTCCGGAGAACGATCGTTCAGTGAGACGAGGGCGCCGGTGGTGGTGTCTATGCTGCTGCACGATGTCGACGATCTGCCCGAGCACCTTCGATAGGTGGAGATGTGACCTGATCCTTGGTCACTCTGGAGAGCACGAGTGTGTCTACGGGAGCGAGCGGGTGCGTTGGAACGAGCGGGCCACAGGTCACGCGCTCCGTGAACGAACTCGATTGCCGAGGTAACTGGCGGCACGTCGGACGTCGCCTGCTTCCCCTCCTCGGAAACGAGCAACGCCCCGTCGCGAGCGACGGGGCGTTGGCCGTTCCGGTCTGCCATGCACAGCCGGAGTACGTGGGGTGTTACTTGATCTGTGCGGTGATGGTGGCGGTGCCGACGAGGAGGCCGCGCTTGACGGCGTCGGTGCCGAAGGTCTTGTTCAGCAGGCCGGCGGCGTCTTCGGAGACGTGGACGGTGGTGCCGGTCAGGATGGCGTTGTCGCCCTCGAGCTGGAGGGGCTTGAGGGAACCGCCCCAGAGCTCGAACAGGAACGCGTTGGACGCGGCGACCTTGCCGTTGACCAGGACGTCACCGTAGAGCTTGGAGGAGCCCGGGTTCACGACGAAGTTCTCGAGCGTGACGGTGGTGTCGCCGGCCTTCAGGGTCAGGCCGGAGTCGTCGTGGTTGAGCAGGCCCTGCACGTAGGGCTTGTAGTCGCCGTCCGGCGACCAGTACGTGACCGACCCGGCGGTGATCGGGAACGACACCGACCCGTCCGCCAGGGTCGCATCTCCCGAGACGCCGGGGGTGAGCTTGAGGGCGGTGAGGGCGTCGGTGAAGCCGGAGTCGAGCTTCACGGCGGTGGAACCACCGAGGACCTCGGGGACCGAGGCGACCGGTGCGGGGATCTTCGACGACGACGACGAGACCGTGTGGATCGCCGGGGTCGAGGCCTGGGCGGAGGAGATGCCGAACGCGGCACCGCCGAGCACGAGGGCGCCGGTCGTGGCGAGGGTGATGGAGGTCTTCAGGCTCTTGCGCATGGTGATCGTTTCCTTTGCTGAGGTGTCGCGCTCGGCGCGGCTGCTGTGTGCGCGCCGAACACACCCTGGTGCAGGGTGGAGAACCAGCAATGTGCGGCTGGTGAGCGCTCCGGGTGTTTCCCGGCTCATGCAAGCTATTCGGCGCCCTCCAGCGAACGGATGGGGATCCCGTACCCCGTTACCGCATCGTAATATTTGTTGTGGGAAATGTAACCTGTTCGAGGGTCGTGTATTTTGTCGGAGCCCGTCTCGATTGAGGATCCGCTACCGGGCGCCGTGGCGACCACGTTTGTGCAGCTCGTCGGAGTCGACGAGCTCACGACCGATCAGGTGTGACTGTTCACGTTGGTCTGCCGCATTTTGAGCGCGGTCCTCCGCATGCTCGTGGCACGGGGCACAGCAAGGAGAGCCCCAGCACACCGAGCGGTGCTGGGGCTCTCCCTGGCCGTCAGTGTCTATCGGCGTCGTGCCGTACGCCGCTTGCGGCGAGCGATCAGAGCGTCACCCGCGATGAGTGCGAGCGCCGAGGCTGCCCCGAGGATGGCGAGCAACCACCAACTGGTGTCGGTGAGGAAGCCGATCAGGCCGAGGACGACGATCGGTACCGCGATGAACTTCAACAACATCGAATGGACCCTAACTGCAGTTCTTCTTGGCGGTTTTCACGAAGGGCTTCCCGCCACCGGGGCCGATCTTGGTCTGGTAGCAGGAGTTGCTGGCGTACTTCTTGTTCGAGTAGATCTTCGCGATGCTCTTGAAGATCTCCTTCACCGTCACGCCTCCCGCAGCGGTGCAGAGGACCGCGGCGATCTTCGCGGGTGCCGCTGGGAGCTTGGTCGCGCCTGAGCAGATGGCGACAGCGCTGAGCCCTGCGATCGCGGTCGCGGCCGTGGCGATCGCCTTCATCTCCGCTCCGGTCAGGTTGATGTAGGCGCCCGGACCGTAGGGCGTGCCCGTGATGCCCGCGGTGATTTTCGGGTCCGCGACGATCGGGTACGTGACCGGTGCGGCACTGTGGTCGACCACCTGCACGAGGTCGCCCTTGCTCACTTCGTAGTGGGTTGCGACGGAGACGCCGGCAGCGTCTTTCGCCCACGGCACGTCGACCACCCCGACGACGGACGGGACTGCTGCAGGTTGGGTTGACTCCTGACCTCTGAGGACTTGGTCCTCGGTGGAAGGATGTCGATCATGGCCAAGCCTTATCCGGAGGAGTTCCGACGCGATGTGGTCGCGGTTGCCCGCCGGGG